>JAJYGW010000175.1 GCA_021790615.1 Actinomycetes bacterium
CAGCAAGGCCCGCCGTGAGGAGCGTCATCGCGAGAGCCGTGACGATCGGGCGAGCTTTGCCCTCCCTGCCCTTGAAGCGGGAGCCACGACCGCGGAGCCGCAGGAGTCCGGTCCCACTCACCACGCGCGGACGACCTTTCTAGAACGACGCATCGATCCGGCTCGCGCTCGCGAGGACGAAGGCGGGCAACCTCGATGCCGACCACGATCTCCCGCCGTCGAGGGTGTCCAAGGCGGCAGCGGAGCCGAGACGTGTCCCCACGGCGACGCAGTGCTCCAGCGAGGTGCAGGCGATCGCGTAGAGATTGCCGATGCCGCGTGGGATCACCCGGGCGATCCAGGAACCATGTGCGCCGGCCGACGAGACGATGCCGGCACCGTTGCTCGGTGGCCCGCTGCCGACGCCGACGCACGTGCCCGGGGCCGGGCACGAGATCGCGTCGAGCGCCTGGTAGTTGTCAGGTGAGCGGGCGAGGAGTCGCCAGTGCGCCCCGCCGTCGGTGCTCTCGAGGATCCGCCCTCTCCAGTTCGGCGCGCTTGCGATCGCGCTGACCGCTGCGATCAGGCAGCGCTTCGGGCTCGTGCAGGTGATGCCCTGGACCCGCCAGGCGAGCGGGAGGTGCGCGGCGACCTGCCAGGAGGCGGTCCCCGACGTGCCCAGGGGGCGCAGCACGAACGACCCGAGGTCGACGCCGCTCTTGACAGTGTCGGTGCTGAGCGCGAGGCAGCGCGCTGCGCCAGTGCAGGTCACCGCGACGAGGCCCGCCGCCGCCCCGGCGACGGGAACGGCCCGCCAGGAGCGCCCGCCGTCACGGGTGACCTCGGCGAGCGGTGAGAAGCCGGTCGTCGCGCCGACGGCCCAGCACGTCGTCGCGCTCGTGCAGGCAAGTGCCGGCGCCGACCCGGACGCCGCGACCGTGGCGACGTGCCAGTGCGCGCCGGCGTCGGTGGTGGAAAGGGCCACGACGTGATACGGCCCGACCAGGCCTCCCGGCCCGCCGGACATCGCGATGCACGCGCCGGTCCCGGGACAGGAGACCGCGTAGAGCGAAGGTGTCCCGGGCGGCAGTTCCCGCAGCGACCAGTGCCGTCCTGCGTCGAGGGTCACGACGGCAACGCCCTGCAGGGTCGAGATCGATCCGACGGCCATGCAGTCCTTCGTGCTCCAGCACGAGACGGCCCGCAGGCCCGCGAGCGGCACGGGCAGCGAGGACCCTGCCCACCTCACACCGCCGTCGGTGCTCGTCGCCGCGAACATCCAACCCGACAGTCCCGTGCCCACGACGACACACGCCCTCGGCGAGTGACAGAACAACGCCCTGGCGCTCAACAGGCTGTTCGCCACACCGACGAGGTTGATCGACGAGACGACCCGCCATGAGGAGCCGCCGTCGTCACTCACAAGCTCGACCCCGCCGGGAATCGTCACGTAGTCGGCGATCGCGACGCATCGGGTCACCGTCGGGCAGGTGATCACGACGGGAGCCTCGGGCCACGGTGATCCGGGGGTCTGCGCCAACCATCCCGATGCCCGCTGCCAGCTCGTCCCGCCGTCAGCGGTGACGAGGGCGGCGCTCTGGTACGAGCCGTCGACGGTTCCGGCGAGGATGCAGTGCCCGGCAGCCGTGCAGGCCACGGACTCCGGGGTGCTCAAATGCACCGGCTGCCGGGTGACCGGGTCGATCACCCCGGGGTTGGCCACCTTGTGCCAGCGGAGCCCACCGTCACTCGAGGCGAGCACGAGACTTGCTCCCGTCGCGTAGGGACCTGAGTGCGGCGCCACCTTCGCCGTCCCGGTCGCGAGGCACCCCGAGCCCGCGCACGAGACCGACCCGAGTCCGGCGACACTGGCGGGCAGGATCGCCTTGCGCCAAGTGCGACCAGCATCAAAGGTGAGGACCGACACGATCTCGTCCGGCCGTGCGACGCCGGTCCCGGCGGGCGAGGCGGGATCGCCTGCGGCGACACAGATCAGCGCGGACGGACAGGACAGCGTCGAGAGCGGCACGGTGGCGTGCGGGGCCTGTTCCTTCACCCAGACCCGTCCCCCGTCGGAGCTGGCCACGATGACGCCGTACGTCGTCGAGGCGCTGCCAACAGTCCGGCCGACGGCGATGCAGCGCGCCCCGCTCGTGCACTCGACCGCGGCGAGGTCGTCGAGACCACCGGGAAGCTTCCCCGGGCTCCAGCGCCGTCCCGCGTCGGAGCTGTAGAGGACCCGCGCCACCGCCTTGACGGCAGAAGTGCCCGGAGATCCGGAGGACTCGTTGGAATCGCCGACGGCGACGCAGCGCCGACCGATGCACGACACGCCCGACAGCCTCCCGGGCGCCGCCCACGCCGAGCTGGCAGCGGGCGATCCGGCCGAAGCAACGGCCGTCGTCAGCGGGCGCTTGACGCTCGAGGTCCCGAGCGGCGAGCGGGTCCGGCGGGGCGGGCCGCCGAGCGTGAGCACGAGGAGCGAGCCGACGAGCGCAAAGACGAGCGTGACCGACGCCGCCGCCTTCCGCCGGCGCCGCTGGCGGGCCCGGGCCTCTTCGATGAGCGCCTCGAGGGGCTCGAGTGAAGGATCGCCCGCGCCGGTCCGTTCACGTTGGGGCAGCGACACCGACCCTCCTACGCCAGACCTTCGATGAGCCGGAGCAGCTCATCGCGCCGGAACCCCTGGCTGCGAGCGACCTCGACGAGGTCGTGGGCCTTGTCGAGCACGATGCTTCGCGCGACTGCGCCCCCGGAGACGGTGATGCCGCGACCCCGCCGGAACTCGAGCAGGCCCTCGTCGCGCAGCAGGCGGAGCGCTCGCAGCACGGTGTTGGTGTTCACGCCGAGGACTGCGGCGAGATCGCGCGCCGGGGGGAGCCGCTCGCCCGGCAGCGCCTCGCCCTCGGCGATCGCCCGGCGGATGTCGGCGGCCACCTGGTCGTGTAGCAGGGCGGGATCGGTGCGGTCCACCTTGACGTCAAACATGATGCTAGCGCTACTAGCGCTACTCACTCGTGCAAGTCGAGGGCGCTCGATGAGGAATCTCGCTCACCGCATGGAGCGACGATCCTTGCCGTCGCCTCGGCCTCGGCCTCGGCCTCGGACGAGTTCGGCGGCGCATGACGACGCTCGCAATCGGGGCCTCGCCGCCGCCGACGTGACCGGGCCGCGCACCGC
>JAJYGW010000305.1 GCA_021790615.1 Actinomycetes bacterium
CCCGGATCCTCGCCAGCGGCCCCAAGCGGGATCGTCCCGCTGCCCGCGCCGGCGAACCTCGTCCCCTTCGCAAGCCCTGCGATCCCCGGCGAGGGCGTCTGGCACGCGATGGGGCGGCCCGTCGACGGGCACCCTGCCGTGTTCGAGGCCTTCCTGCGTCCCGACGCGATCCATACGAGCCTCGTCGTCGGCGTCGCGTGGATGGACACCAAGCTCCTCGCCGCCCGGCTCTACTCGGGCAGCAGCATCCCTGGTGGGGGGCCCTACCCCTACACCGCGCCCGTCTTGCCGAAGGCGGCGAAGACCCTCGTGGCCGCCTTCAACGCGGGGTTCTTGATGGGCAACGCCAACGGGGGCTATTACACCGACCACAAGATCGTCCTGCCGCTGAGAACGGGGGCGGCCTCCTTCGTCGAGCTCCGCAACGGTGACGCGACCGTCGAGGCCTGGCCCGGTCCCCAGGCGCTCACCCCGGACGTCGTCTCGGTCCGGCAGAACCTCGACCTGCTCGTCTCGGGGGGCAAGCCTGTGCCGAACCTCAACGCGAACGACACGACCGTGTGGGGCGCGACCCTCGGCAACCAGATCTACGTGTGGCGCTCCGGCCTCGGGGTGACGCGCGACGGCGCGCTCGTCTACGTCGGCGGCCCGGGCCTCAACATCACGTCGCTCGCCGCGCTCCTCGTACGCGCCGGAGCGGTCCGGGGCATGGAGCTCGACATCAACACCGACTGGGTGAACTACTCGACGTACCGCCCGTCGTCGTCGACCGGCCTTGCCGCGCCGTCCAACGGGACGCCGATGCTCCCGGCGATGTCGGGTGGTCCCGCTCGCTACTTTGCCTCGTGGTGGACACGGGACTTCATCACGATGTCGGCGCGCACCGGGCCGAACGGCGGGGGGTGAGCCCGGCCGCCCTGCTGCTCCGGGCATCGAGGCCCCGCCAGTGGGTGAAGAACATCCTCGTCCTCGCGGCGCCAGGTGCCGCGGGAGCGCTCGGCCGTCCGGCAGTGCTCGGTCGCTCGGTCGCCACCGTCGCTCTCTTCGTCGCCGTGTCGGCAGGGGTCTACCTGCTGAACGACGTGCTCGACGCGGACGCCGACCGGGCGCACCCGGACAAGTGCCGCCGTCCGGTCGCGTCGGGCGCTCTGTCGGGGCGCCTCGCCGCGGGAAGCGGGCTGGTGCTCGTCCTCGCCGCCCTCGCCGGCTCGTGGCTGCTCGCCGGCGCGGCGCTGACGATCGTCGTCGGCGCATACGTAGCGGTCAACGCCACCTACTCCCTCGGGGCGAAGACCATCCCCGTGGTCGAGCTCGCCTTCGTCGCGTCGGGGTTCGTCCTGCGGGCGGTCGCGGGCGGTGCTGCAGTCCATCTCGGGATCTCGCCCTGGTTCCTCATGGTCACGTCCGCCGGTGCACTGTTCGTCGTCGCGGGCAAGCGCAGCGCCGAGCTCGAGGCCCTCGGCGGGGACGGCCTCCACCGCAAGGTGCTCTCGGGCTATCCACCTGCGTTCCTCCGCTCTGTCCGGGTCGTCGCCGTGACCGTCGCCGTGGTGAGCTACGTGCTCTGGGCCTTCGGCCGCGCGCCGCAGCTCGACCTGCACCACAGCGACGCGGACGACGTCGTCTTCCGACTGTCGACCGTGCCCTTCGTCGCAGCGCTGCTGTCGACCGAGCTGGCGTTCGAGAAGGGACGGGGGGGAGCACCGGAGGATCTCGCCCTCGAGGACCGGACGCTCCAATGGCTCGGCGCACTCTGGCTCGCGCTCGTCGCATTCGGGATCTACACGTGAACCGCCAGCTCTTCGCCGGCTGGGGCCGGGCGGCACCGTCTGCTGCCTCGCTTCACCGCATCGCGGGACGCGACCACGCCGAGCGCGTGGTCGCGGACCTCGCTGCGTCGGGCGGGCACGTCATCGCCCGTGGTCTCGGGCGCTCCTACGGCGACGCTGCACAGTGCTCGGGCGGGAACGTGCTCGACTGCACCTCGCTCGACTCTGTCGACCTCGACCCCGCGTCCGGCATCGCACGGGTCGGGGCGGGGGTCTCCATCGCGCACCTCCTCTCCCGCTGCCTGCCCTTCGGATGGTGCGTCGACGTCATGCCCGGCACGGCGCAGGTCACCGTCGGAGGCGCCGTCGCCGCCGATGTGCACGGCAAGAACCACCATGCCGACGGCGCTTTCTCCCGTTCGCTCCGGAGCATCGAGCTCGTCGGCACGGGCGGGGTGCGCCGCGTCGGCCCTGGGGAGTCCGAGTCGCCCGAGCTGTACTGGGCGACGATCGGGGGAATGGGGCTCACGGGAGTCGTCACCGAGGTGACGCTTCAGCTGCGCCGCGTCGAGACGTCCTTCGTCGAGGTCGAGACCGCTCGCACACCGGACCTCGACGGCTGCATGGCCCTGCTCCTCGAGCACGCGACACGCCATCGTCACTCGGTGGCGTGGGTCGACGGCCTCGCCACCGGTCGCTCCTTCGGCCGCTCGGTCGTCACGAGCGGCGACCACGCCCGCCCCGACGCCCTGCCTCCGCGCGCGCGACGTCACCCGCTCGCCTATGCACCGGCGAGCCGTCTCGCCGTGCCGCTCACGCCGCCGTTCGGCGTCGTGCGTCGCGAGGTCGTCCGGCCGTTCAACGACCTCTGGTACGCGAAGGCGCCCCGGCACCGGGCCGGCGAGATCCAGACGCTGGCCACCTTCTTCCACCCACTCGACGCGCTCGGCTCCTGGAACCGCCTCTACGGTCCGTCCGGCTTCACCCAGTACCAGCTGGTCACCCCCTTCTCGCGCCCCGACGTCGTCGCACGGGTGCTCGAGACCCTTGCCAGAGCCCGGCTCGTCCCCTCGCTCGTCGTGCTCAAGACCTTCGGGGACGGTGACGACGCACCGCTGTCGTTCCCGACCGCCGGATGGACGCTCGCCCTCGACCTGCCGCTCGGGGCACCCGACCTCGCGCCGACCCTCGACGGCATCGACGGCCTCGTCGCCGCCGCCGGAGGGCGGGTCTACCTGGCGAAAGACGGCCGGCTCCGCCCGGAGCTCGTCGCGACCATGTACCCGCGCCTCGCCGAATGGGAAGCGGCGCGCCACGAGGCGGACCCCAGGCACGTCTTCTCCTCCGACCTGTGGCGACGGCTCGCTCCGCCGTCTCGCGGCTGACCGC
>JAJYGW010000190.1 GCA_021790615.1 Actinomycetes bacterium
GAAGTCGCGGCAAGCTGGATCTGGAGTTGATCCCCTCCCGTGGAGGGTCAGCGGCTATCGGAGTCAGGCCGTTGCACAATGGTGCTTCCTCTCGTAGTTGACTGGCGACTGATAGTCGAGGGCCGAGTGGCGGCGGCGGGTGTTGTACCAGCCCTCGATGTACTGGAAGAGGCTCATGCGAGCCTCGGCGTGGGTGCGGAAGTGGTGCCTATCGAGCAGCTCGCACTCGAGGCTGGCGAAGAAGGACTCGCACATGGCGTTGTCGTAGGCGTCGCCAACCGAGCCCATCGACGGCTTCACCCCGGCTATCCGGCAGCGCTGCCCGAACGCTATCGAGGTGTACTGGCAGCCACGGTCCGAGTGGTGGATGAGGTCCTCGGGCTGCCGCTGCTCGACCGTCAGGTTGAAGGCGGCGATGACGACGTCGGTCTTGAGATCGGTGGCGATGGACCAGCCGACCACCTTCCGGCTCCAGACGTCGATGACGACGGCCAGGTGTTGCCGCTCAATCTGGCTGATGGAGCTGCGACCCGGCTGGATGGTGTCCACCGCGGCGGTGAGCGGGGCCCGCGCACGTGCGTGATGGTCTGATCCAGCCGGGCCGCGGGGAGGTCACCCGTCGCGCTCGAGGCCATCGCGGTCGAGGACGCGGGGCAGGAGGTCGCGCTCGACGAGCTTGCGCTTCCTGCGGGCGGCCTCGCGGAGGCAGCCGGTGGCCAGGCGGTCGAGGTCGCGCATGCCGCCGGAGGCGGCCTCGTGGAGGAGCGCGACGGCGTCGTGGGTGAAGACGTCGCGGTCGCAGCCGGCGCGCTTCATCCGGTAGCGCAGGTACTCTGCGGTGTCCTCGGGGGAGAGCGGGTCGATGTGGAGCCGCCAGTGGATGCGGGAGTGGAGCGAGCGGTACCGGCGGAGCTGGAGTTGGTCGTTGAGCTCCGGGAGGCCGACCAGGATGAGCGACAGGAGCGCCTTCGAGTCCCACTCGTAGTTGAGCAGGATGTGGAGGTGGCCGAGCATCTCCGGGTGGAGCAGGTGGGCCTCGTCGACGAGGAAGACGGGGTGGACGCGTTCGCCGCCGAGTTCCTGCACGTGATTGGTGACGGTGAAGAAGACGGCGGCGGCGGTGGCCTTGGGCGAGAGGCCGAGGGCGAGGCAGAGCTGGCGGTAGAAGTCGCGGCGGCCGAGGGTGGCGTTGTGGCAGTAGGTGAGCCGGAAGCCGGACTCGGGGAGGCGCTTGCGGACGGCGCGCAGGACGCAGGTCTTGCCGACTCCGGGGTCGCCGGTGAGGAGCACGGAGGCGTGCTCGGAGACGGCCTCGCAGATGTCCTCGACGACGCCGGTCTTGGAGGACGGGAGCCAGAGGTCGGAGTCGGCGATCTCCTTGGAGAACGGGGCGGCCTTGAGGGCGAAGGCGCCGAGGTAGCCGTCGCTCATCGGGAGCCCTCCCCGTCGGCGCGGCGGCCGGTGGCGCGGGCGAGGAGCGCACCGGCGGGGTCGAACGGCGTGCCGGCCGACCTGGGCGGCGCTCCGGGCCGGCGAGGCGGGCGCTTGCGGTGGGCGTTGGCCTTGGGATCGACCGGGTGGAGCGGGAAGGTCTGGCCGTCGTGCTCGACCCACGCCTCGCCGCCGATGAGGGAGCGACCGACGGTGACGACGCGGCCGGCGAGGTAGCCCTGGTCGAGCTCGTAGTCCTGGCCGTCCCACGAGACGGTGGTGTCGGCGCGGACGCGGCGACGCTCCCGGACGGTGAGGGCGGCGCGGAGCGCGGCCTCGTCGAGGGAGTCGGCCGGGCGCGGGGTGGCCTTGAAGACGGCGCTCGGGGCGCGCCCCATGAGCGAGGAGTGCGGGGCGACCTGGTAGTGCACATCGAGGAAGGCGAGGAGCCGGACCTCGACGTCGTGGAGCGAGGTGAGCGCGCCGAGGTGGTCGAGGCAGCCCTCTCGCAGCGTCCTCCAGAAGCGCTCCATCTTGCCGCGGGCCGGGGCGTCGTAGGGCCTGGCGTGCAGGAGCGAGATGCCGAGACGGGCGCAGGCGGTTCGGAGGACCTCGCCGATGTAGGTCGCGCCGTTGTCGAGGTAGAGGACGTCGGGTGGCCCGTGCTTGCGGAGCGCCCGGACCAGGATCTCGAGCATGTCGGTCTCGCGCTCGGAGTGGCGCGCCTCGATGGCGACGATGAAGCGGCTGGCGTCGTCGAGCAGGGCGTGGATCCGCAGCGGCCTGCTCTTGCCGTCGATGGTGAGCGCCGGCCCGTGGCAGACGTCGGCGTGCCAGAGGGCGCCCGGGCTGGACGCCTCCCAGCGGAGCCGCGTCTTCTGGCCGCCGCCCTCGCGCATCGGCACGCGGTCGAGGCCGTGCTCGACGTAGAGCCGGCGCACCGTGGCCGGCGAGACGGCGTCCTTGGCCAGACGGCCGTCGGCGACCAGGGTGCGCAGGATGAGCGGGACCGAGGCCGAGCGGTGCTCCTGGCGGATGTCGAGGAGGAGCTGGCGCAGCTCGGGGGTGAGCTCCTGGGCGTGGCCGCGGTCGCTGCGCGGCGCGGGCCGGAGGGCGGCCAGGCCGCCCTTGCGGAAGGCGTAGAACCAGCGCTCCAGCGTGGTGACCGAGAAGCTCTTGGTGGTGTCGGCGCCGGGCGGGCGGTAGCGCTCCCTGGCGAGCGCGTGGAAGGCGGCGCGCAGCTCACCGTGGTCGAGCTCCCGGGTGGTGAGCGCGCCGACGATGCCGCTGCGGAAGATGGCCACCTCCTCGGCGTGGTCCTTGGGGGAGAGCGTCGTGGTCTTGGGCAGCGGCAGCTGCGCCGGGGCGGACTCGTCCATGTCTGGCTCCTCGTGGCGCCCCGCCGGGATGGGGGTGGCGTGACGGAGAGCCATGCCCGGCGGCCGGTCGGGCGCGGAGGGATCCCGGGTGGTGGGATCACCTGCGCCCGCGCCACCGCGGTGATGGACGTCGCGCTACATGCTCGCCCCGAGGAACGCCGCCGACTCGAGCGGCAGCCCCGATCCCGGCGCGCAGGCGGCCAGCGTCGCCGCCGCCCGGGCCGCCACCTGGCGAAGCCGGGCCCCGGCCGGCAGCGCCCGGACCACCGGGAAGAGCCGGCCGGCCCGGATCGCCTTGGACCATCGGCGCAGCGAGGCCCAACCCGCAGCCGCGGTGGCGCCCACCAC
>JAJYGW010000102.1 GCA_021790615.1 Actinomycetes bacterium
GTCGCCCGCGAGCGGGGGAGCGCCGTCGGTTGCGGCGTGCTTCGGCCGCTCACCAGCTCGATCGCCGAGGTGAAGCACCTGTGGGTGGAGCGCGGCGCGCGTGGTCTCGGCGTCGGCCGCCGGCTGCTGGCCGCACTCGAGCGTGCGGCGGCCGAGCGGGGGATGCGCGCCGCCCGCCTGGACACCCACGTCGTGCTCACCGAGGCCATCGGGCTCTACGAGAGCTCCGGCTACCATCGGATCTCTCCCTACGGTTCGAATCCGCACGCCCACCGGTGGTTCGAGAAGTCGCTCGAGGGCGTGCCGAGTGAGCCCGTTGCCGGCAGAACCCTGGGGGACCGTGCGAAGGGGCCACGGGACGGGACCGTGTGAAGGGGACCTTGTGAAGGGGGCCACGTGATGAGTGAATGAGACGCCATCGCTCAGCCAGCTCGCGCCCTGCGATCACCGCGTCGGAACGGCGACGAGCTGACCACATCCGGACGGCCGACGAAGCCCGGTTGCGCGCGCGCCGGCGTGTCCCTTCGACGGTGTTCGACTACATCGACGGGGGAGCCGGCAGCGAGTCCACCGTTCACGCCAACCGGCACGCGCTCGAAGCCCTTCCGGTCATCCCCAGGCTCGGCGTGACCCGCGGCTCGCCACCCGCCCTCGGGACGAGCGTGCTCGGGAAGCCGATCTCATTCCCCGTGATGCTCTCACCGGTCGGTTTCGCCCGGATGATGCATCCGGCGGGGGACCTCGCCGCGGCCGCGGCCGCCAGCGATGCCGGGACCGTGCACACCCTCAGCACGTTCTCGGGGCACACGCTGGAGGAGGTGGCTCGTGCAGCCTCCGGAAGGCGCTGGTTCCAGCTGTACTTCCTCGGGGGCCGTGGTGGCGCCGAGGCGCTGATCGACCGCGCGGCCGCCGCGGGCTACGAAGCGCTCGTCGTCACCCTCGATACCCAGACGGGCGCCATGCGCGAGAGGGACGTGCGCCACGGCGTCCGCCTGCCGCTTCGCATCGACCTCGACAACGTGCTGCGGTTCGCCCCGGAGGCTGCGGTCCGCCCCGGCTGGCTCCTCGGCTTCGCACGAGACCGCTTCCACATGGACTTGGCGAACGCGGCCGCGTCGACGCGAGCGGGCGGGACGGCACTGGACGAGGCGCTCAGGGACCTGCGCGGGTCCCCACCCCTCTGGGAGGACTTCCGGTGGATCCGGGACCGGTGGCCGGGACCGGTCCTCGCGAAGGGGGTCCTGTCCGCCGACGACGCCCGACGGGCCGTGGATGCCGGTGTGGCAGGGATCATCGTCTCGAACCACGGCGGCCGGCAGCTCGACGGCGCCCCTCCCACCATCGGCGTCCTCGCAGAAGTGGTCGCGGCCGCGGGGACCGACGCGGAGGTCTTCGTCGACGGCGGGTTCCGCCGTGGTGCCGACGTCGTACGCGCCCTGTCGCTCGGGGCGAGGGCGGTGATGGTCGGGCGCCCCTGGGCGTTCGGTCTCGCCGCGGCGGGAGAGGCCGGCATCGCCAAGGTGCTCGACCTGCTGCGCGCCGATGTCGAGCGGGTCCTCCGGCTGATCGGATGCCCGTCGGTGGGGGAGCTGGGCCCCGGGTACCTCGGCCGCCCCGACGCCTCTCTGACGGCGGCCCGCCCACGCCCCGCTGACGGCGGCCCGCTGACGCCGAACTGACGCCTACCGCTCGGAGCTGACGCGCACGACGACGACCGGGCAGTGCGCGTGGGTCGTGACGAAGGCGCTCACCGAGCCGAGGAGCATGCCCGCGAACTCGCCTCGGCCGCGGCTTCCCACGACGACGGCGGATGCGTGCTCCGACGCGTCGACGAGCGCCTTGCCGGGCGGACCCTCCACGACGGTGAGCCTGACCGTGGGTGCGAGCTCGGGGCCCAAGACCTCGGCGACCTCGCGCTCGAGGGCTCGTCTCGCGTCGCCTTCGGGGTCCCACTCGGCGGGAACCGGCAGTGTCCAGCCGAAGCTCGTCGGGAGACGCCACACGGCGACCGCCGTGAGCGGCGCCCCCGTCAACGCCGCGTAGCGGGCACCCCAGGCGAGCGCCTGCTTCGAGTGCTCGGAGCCGTCGACGCCGACGACGACGGGCCCGGCCTCTTGCTTCGGAACGGGTGCGTTGGTCATCACCGTCTGTGTACGCCGCCGAGCGGTGCCGACGACAGGGTCTTCGGTCACGTCGCGCCGCCGACTCTTTACGCATCACCGGCGGCTGCCACACCGGGAAGGAGGACGCGCCGGCCCGCCGGCTACCAGTACTGGGCGCCGCCGTTGACCACGATCATCTGACCCGTGATGAAGCCGCTTCCGGGCGACGCGAGGAACGCCACGGCGCCGGCGACGTCGTCGGGATGGCCGTCGCGAGCGATCGCCCGGATGGTCCGCTGGGCCGCGAAGGCCTCCTCCGGCGTGTTCGCACGTGCTCCCGGCGTGTCCAGCAACCCGGGGGAGACCGAGTTCACCGTGATGTTCCACCGGCCGCACTCGGTCGCCAGCGCTCGCGTCATGGCGAAGATCGCACCCTTCGAGCCGACGTAGGGGAGGAGCCCGGGCGTGCCGGCGAGGATCGTTCCCGACGCGACGTTGATGATCCTCCCCTGCCCCTGGAGGCGCATCTGCTCGATCGCCCGTTGCGAGGGCAGGAGCATCAGCCGCGCGTTGATCGACAGGATGCGGTCCAGCTCCTCGGCCTTCACGTCGAGGACCGACTGGTGCACGACTGTGGCGAACGCAGCAGCGTTGTTCACGAGGACATCCAGCCGTCCGAAGCGCTCGACGGTCTTTGCCACGAGCGACGACGCACCCTCCGTCGTGCTCATGTCCCCAGGGATCGCGAGCGTCTCGGGTCCGATCAGCGCCGAGGTGGCGAGACACCCCGCGGCGTCGATGTCGTTGACGGCGACCGAGGCCCCGTCGCTGGAGAGCCGCTGTGCGAGAGACCTCCCCAGCCCCCCTCCCGCACCGGTGACGACAGCGACCAGTCCTTCGAGCTGTGCGGTCACTGCGGACCCCCCTTTCTTCGGACCCCCGTGGGTCTGCTCCGAGACCCCCATTGGTGGTCGCGCCGTGTCAGGGTGGCTCATGGTAGGCGTCCTCCCCGGGATCCCGTGCGCACGGCGGCGGGGCATTGGCACCCAC
>JAJYGW010000043.1 GCA_021790615.1 Actinomycetes bacterium
TCCGATCTTCGGCGGGAACACGTCGATCATCCGGTCGACCGTCGACGGGGCGTCCTGGGTGTGCAGGGTCGCGAACACGAGGTGGCCGGTCTCCGCCGCCGTGAGCGCGGTCGCGATGGTCTCGAGGTCGCGCATCTCGCCGACCAGGATCACGTCGGGGTCCTGGCGGAGCGCGCGCCGCAGCGCCTCGGCGAAGGACTTCGTGTCCTGACCCACCTCGCGCTGGGTGATGATCGAGCGCTTGTGCTCGTGGATGAACTCGATCGGGTCCTCGACGGTGACCACGTGCAACGGCCGCGTGCGGTTGATGACGTCGATCAGCGCTGCGAGGGTCGTCGACTTGCCCGAGCCCGTCGGTCCGGTCACGAGCACGAGGCCGCGCCGCAGGCGTGCGAAGGTCCCGACCGCGCTCGGGAGCCCGAGGGTATCGAGCTCGGGGGCCTGGTTCGGGATCGGCCGGAGGGCCACCCGGACCGTGCCGCGCTGGAGGCACACGTTGACACGGAACCTCCCCACGTTGGCGATCTCGTGCGACGTGTCCAGCTCGTGCTCTGCTTCGAACTGCTCGCGCTGTGACTGCGTCAAGATGCCGTAGACGAGGTTCCTCAGGGCCTCGGGGTCGAGCCGCCCCACCTCCTCCATCGGCCGGAGCGCCCCGTGCAGGCGGATGGTCGGCGGCATGTTCGCGGTGAGGTGGAGGTCCGACGCGCCCACCCCCACGGCGTAGCGGAGGAGGTCGTCGACGTGCAGGGGCAGCGGCCCCGTGGACATGGAGACCAGTGGCTGCGGTGCGGTGCCGTTCAGCCCGTCGATGGAGACGTCGGTCATGCCACCACCCTCAGGACTTCCTCCAGGGTCGTGTAGCCGGTGATGGCCTTGCGGAGGCCGTCCTGGCGCAGCGTCCGCATCCCTTGCTCGACCGCCTGGCGCTCCATCGCGAGGATCGACCGCTGCTCGATGATCATCCGCTGGACTTCTTCGGTCATCGACATCACCTCTCCGAGGAGCATCCGTCCGTAGTAGCCGGTGTTGGCGCAGGTGCCGCAGCCGGCCGCGCGGTACAGGCGCGAGACGTCGAGGCCCTCGAGGTCCGTCTCCTTGTAGCCGGCCGCGTAGAAGTCGGCGAGCGACGCGTCGTACGCCACCTTGCAGCGGCTGCAGAGCACCCGTGCGAGGCGCTGGGTGAGGACGCCGCTCACCGCGGAGGTCACCAGGAACGGCTCGATCCCCATCTCGGTGAGGCGGAGCGGCGTGCTGGCCGCCGTGTTCGTGTGCAGCGTCGAGAGCACGAGGTGCCCCGACAGTGCGGCCTCCATGGCGATGGTGGCGGTCTCGATGTCGCGGATCTCGCCCACGAGCACGATGTCGGGGTCGGCGCGCAGGATCGAGCGCAGCGCGGTCGAGAAGTGCATCCCCACCTTCGAGTTGATCTGGACCTGGGTGATGCCGGGGATCTGGTACTCGACCGGGTCCTCCACCGTCACCACCGACTTCTCCTTCGACATCACCTCTTGGAGGGTGGCGTAGAGGGTGGTGGTCTTTCCCGCGCCGGTCGGCCCGGTCACCAGGATCACGCCGTAGGGCTGGTGGTACGCCTGTGCGTACCGCTCGAGCGTGTCGGGGAAGAAGCCGAGCTCCGAGAGGCGGCGGATGCTGGCGGACTTGTCGAGGAGCCGCATGACGCACGCCTCGCCGTAGAGGGAGGGGATGACCGCGAGCCGCAGGTCGATCTGGCGGTCGCCCACCGTCACCGACACGCGCCCTTCCTGGGGGACCCGGTGCTCGGTGATGTCCATCTCGCCCAGCACCTTCAACCGGCTGATGACCGACGCGTGGATCGCAGGCGACGCCGAGCTCGCGTCCTGCATGACGCCGTCGATCCGGAAGCGGATCCGGAGCCTCCGCGGTGTCGGCTCGATGTGGATGTCCGACGCGCGCTCGTTGAGCGCCTGGAGGATGATGAGGTTCACGTAGCGGACGATCGGTGCGTCCTCGACGACGGATTGCAGTCTCTCGAGCTCCAGGCCGCCCGAGTCCGGCACCGCGCGCCCAGCGGCGTGCTGGGCCGCGGCCTGCACGTCGCTCCCGGGCTCGTGGAAGCGCCGGAGGTGGAGCTCGATCTGCGCCCGCGTCGCCACCACCGGCTTGAAGTTGCGCCCGAGGATGCTGCGGAGATCGTCGAGGGCGAAGACATCGGTCGGGTCGGCCATCGCGACGACGGGGAGGCCGCCGTCGAACCCGACCGGCAGGACCATGTGGCGCCGTGCGACCGCCACCGGGACGAGCTCGGCCGCTTCGGGGTCCGGCGGTGTCTCCGTGAGGTCGAGAAACGGGAGGCCCACCTCCCGGGCCATCACCTGGACGAGGTCCTCTTCGACGACCAGGCGCTCGCTCAGGAGGAAGCTCGTGAGGGACTCCCCCGCCGCCTCGTGGTCCCGCAGCGCACGGGCCATGTCCTCTGGGCTGACCTTGCCGGTCGAGACGAGCGCACGGGCGATGGGAGGCCAGACGGGGTCGCCTGCCGACCCGCCGGCGGCGCCCGGAAGGGCGTCGCCGGACGGGCCGGGGGCGTCGACCGCCTCACCGCCGGGGGAGCCTGAGCCGGGCAGCGGTGGGGGCGGTGACGAAGCGTGCGGGGCAGCTGGGAACGACACAGCGGTGGGCGCCGGCGCAGGCGGGGCCTGGGCCGTCCATGGGCCCGCACCGTCTTCGGCCGTCCCCCATCGTCCGGGCGCCGATCCGACGTGCAGCGCGGTCACCGCCTGCCCGTCGTCGTCCTCGGCACCGGATGGCGGGGGTCCGAGCCGCGCCGAGCGCTCCCACTCACGCGGGTGCTGGACGCGATGGCGCCCACGGCGGAATGCGAGCTGCTGCGCGAGCTCCTGCTCTGACTGCTCGGTCTCCCCTGTCATCCCCTGTCATCCCCTGGCCCGGTCTGGCGACGCGACCGAAGAGAGGCAAGAGAGCGCAGAGCCACGAACCGTGGCTGCACGCGGGTGCTGCACCGCTCCCCTGTTACCCCATCCCACGGCCGCTCCGCGAACGAAGTGCCGACGGCAGCTTACCCCCGATCGGCCCCGGGGGAAACCCCCGGGGCCGGGTCAGTTCGACTTCGGCCTGTCGAGCAGGA
>JAJYGW010000106.1 GCA_021790615.1 Actinomycetes bacterium
CGAGCGGACGCGCCGCGCGAGCTCGGTGACCGAGATCGTCCGGAAGTCCACCGTCACCCGCCGAGCGCCAAGTGCGTGAAGTCGTCGGTGCCCTCGGCCTGAGGGGACCACGCGCCCGCGTGCCCCGCGACGGCCACGCCGGCGAGCCGGGCCCGTTGCTCCGCGAGGGGCACTCCGTAGAATGGCACGCTGATCCCGAGGCGGTGCACGACTTCGCACGTTACCGGGGTGAGCCCGGCCGATACGGCTCGCATGCCGCTCATACGGCGCCGTGTGCACCACGGGGAGCGGAGGGGCCGCGGCTTGCGAGCAGCGGGACGACCTCCTAGCATACCCCTATGGGTATACGACGACGATCCGCCACGACGACCCCAGGGCAGTCTGCCGGCGGCGCCCACGCCGACGGCCGGCCTCCCGGGGTCTTCGCCCGGCTCGGCGCGTGGACCGGGTCGCACCTGCGACCTGTGCTCCTCGGGTGGCTCGTCGTCCTCGTCGTCTTCGGGATCTTCGCCCCGAAGGTGGAGTCCTCGCTCGCTGGAGCGGGATGGCAGGATTCCAACAGCCCGTCGGTCCAGGCGCGCCAGATCATCCGGCGAGACTTCGCCGGGCTCGGGTCGAGCGCGCTGCAGGCCGTCGTCGTCGACCGCTCGAGGCCGATCGCCGCCGACCCCGCCGCACAGGCCGTCGTCGCCAGGGTCGAGCAGATGCTGCGATCGAGCAAGGACGTCTCCACTGTCGTCGCGCCACGGCCGGGTTCGTCGATCTCGGCCAACGGCCGCACCGCGGTGGTCACTGCCGGCGCCGCCGCCGGCACGAACCAGATGGTGAGCGCGGCCGGCGATCTTGCCGGCCCGTTGTCGCGGCTGGGCACCAAGAACGTGACCGTCGCCCTCACCGGCGACTCCGCGTTGTGGGCGGACTTCAACTCGGCCAACCACTCGGCCATGATGCGCTCCGAGATGCTCTCGTGGCCGGTCACGCTGGCCATCCTCGTGGTGGCCTTCGGGAGCCTGGTCGCAGCGGGCCTGCCGCTCATGCTGACGATGGTGGGCCTCGTCGTCGCCGCAGGGGCGCTCGTGCTCGCCGATCATCTCGCCCCGGTCTCGATCTGGGCGCTGAACTTCGCGCTCATGTTCTCCCTCGCCCTGGGCATCGACTACGCGCTGTTCCTCGTGGTGCGCTTCCGGGCCGCGCTCGAGCGCCGAGGCGCGAGGCCCGGCGACCGGGCAGCATCGGTTGCCGCCGTGGCCGAGACGCTGGCCACCGCGGGCAAGGCCGTCGCCTTCTCCGCCCTGACCGTGCTTGCGTCGCTCGCCTCGATCCTCGTCGTGCCGAGCCCCGCCTTCCGGTCGATGGCGCTCGGGATCATGATCTCGGTCGTCGCAGTCCTCGCAGCGACGCTGACCCTCCTCCCGGCCGTCCTCGGGAGGCTCGGGACCCGGGTCGACTCGGCGCGGGTGAGGCTCCGCCGAGGGGAGCCGGCCAACCCACACGGTCACCGGTTCGAGGAGCGGCTCCACGCCTGGGGACGGATGCTCTGGGCGCACCCCTGGCCGGCTGCGCTCGCTTCCGTCGCGGTGCTGGCCCTTGCGGCCGCACCCGTGCTCGGGCTACGCACCTCGATGCCGTCCATCACCATCGTTCCCGCGAGCGCCAACGCCCGGATCGGCTACGACGAGGTCGCCAGCGCCTTCGGTCCCGGCTTCCCCGCAACCCTCCAGGTGCTCGTCCCCTCCGCCGAGCGAGCGGCGGGCCTGCGAGCAGCCAGGGACACCTCGGGCGTCGCCGTCGTCTCCTCCGGGCCAACCTCCGACGGGTGGACGCTCGACGAGGTCGTCCCGACGACCGGCCCCTCCGCCGCGGCCACCGGGGAGACGATCCAGCGGCTCCGCCAGGACCTCCCTTCCGGGTCGCTCGTCGGGGGCGCCGCAGCCGAGAACTACGACCTCGAACGCGCGCTCGCCGGCGACACCCCGATCGTCCTCGGCATGCTCGCCGGGCTCGGCTTCATCCTGCTCCTCGTCGCGCTCGGCGCTCCGTTCGTCGCGTTCTTCGGGGTGGTCATCACCGGGCTGTCGGTGGCCGGAGCCTTCGGCGTCGCCCGGCTCATCTTCCAGAACGGCGATCTCTCCGGGTTGCTGCACTTCACCCCTCAAGGTTTCGTCGACAGCTGGGCCCCGCTCTTCTTCGGCGCGATGGTGTTCGGCGTGGCGATGGACTACACGCTGTTCCTCCTCTCCGCCGCCAAGGAGCGCTACGAGACCCACGCCGACCCCGAGCACTCGATGGTCGGCTCGGTTCGCACCTCAGGACGCGTGGTCGTTTCCGCCGCGGCGGTCATGATCGCGGTCTTCTTGACCTTCGCCCTCTCCGGGCCGCTCGCGCCCAAGGAGATGGGCGTCATTCTCGCCGTGGCCGTCGCGCTCGACGCCCTCGTCGTCCGCCTCGTCCTGCTGCCCGCACTGCTCCGTCTCACCCACCACGCTGCATGGCACCAGCCCCGGTGGCTGGCGCGCATCTTGCCCAGGGTGCGCTTCGCGCACTGACCGGGGATCCTTGGGGACAGGGGCTGCATGCGGCGCCAGGTCGGCGCGTCGACTGCTACTTGCGTGCGGGCAAGCGTGCGGGAAGGCGTGCAGGCACGCGTGCCCGCACGCTTGCAGCGGGATGGGCGGCGGTCGCGGCGCCGATGGCTCGGCGAACCGCGGTCACGCTGCCGGCCACCACCAGGTACTCGCGGTTGAAGAGATGGGAGATCGTCCCGACCTTCACCCCCGACGGATTGTGGATGCCGAGGCGGGCGCCGACGTAGCGAGCTGACTCGAAGGAGAGCGTCACGACCTCTCGGTGCGTCGAGCACATGGCCTCGAGCTCTTCGACGCTGACCCACGACTCGTCGTTGTACGAGAGGAGCAGGAGCCCGCAGTCCACCGACGCCACGGTGTCGGCGAGCGCAGCGGGCATGCGGCGCTTCGAGTTGAAGTCGCTGCTGGTGGCGGGATCCTTGGCGTCGAGGCGCTTGCACGCGACGCCGTAGTGCGCCGGCGCGTCCCACGCGACGATCGTCTCCCACACGTGGTAGTTGGTGAAGTAGCGGTGCTGGTTGTACGGCGGGTCGAGGTAGGCG
>JAJYGW010000105.1 GCA_021790615.1 Actinomycetes bacterium
GTCGGGGCATGCACCAGGTAGGCGGGCAGTGATGCGTTCCCATATGGGATCTCCACGGCTTCGATTCCCCGCCCCTGCTCGGTCTCAAGCGCGGCGAATCGACCAAAGCAGCCGAGCGACGCGCTGGAGGCACGAAGGGCCTCTGCGTCCTTCGGGAGGGCAAATCGCTCGCCGACCTGGTAGTAGGTGCATGCGCGCAGATACGACGCCGCCGCGCTCACTGCGTGGCCACTGCGATCGGCCTGCTCGGCCTCTTCCTGGATCCGAGCGCCCATGGCGCACCACTCGGCGAACCAGGCCCGATCATCACCGACTCTGTCCGCAAGCCGGCGCCCTATGGCGTCTATCTCACCAAGCTCGGCTCCGCCGTAGGGCGCGGAGCCGAGCGCGAGCGCAAGCGCTGCTGACCACCGGTAGTCGTCAGGGAAGTACCGGAACCACTCTTTGAAACGCGGCACGGCCATCGCCTACCTCCTCGATCGTAAATGAGATCCTGCCCGGCCTCGATCAGGCAATCCGCCCCGCGCCCCGTGGGAAGCGGTGAAGGGACTCACTGCCATCTTTTGTCACAAGGAGAAGCTCTCCTGTCTGGACCCCCGCGCTGCCGTCGAGGCTGACGACGTTCGGCTGCACCACGAGCGTCATCCCGGCCTGCAGCTCGAACTCGGGGCGCAGGCCGGGGCGGCGGCCTCCGGGCACGAGCGGCGGAAGGTATCCACCGCCGAAGCCATGCACGACATCGTCATAGGTCGTAAAGCCCGCCTGCTCGATCAGCTCGGCGGCCTCGGCCAGCTGAGCGACGGTCGTGCCCGGCGCGACCCGGGCGGCGACGGCGGCAAATGCAGCATCGGCGACGTCGTGCAGCCGGCGATAGGCACGGTTCAGCTCGCAACCGACAGCGAAGGTGCGAAGGAGCTGACCCGGGTATCCGAACCAGCTTGCGCTCACCTCGCAGGTGAGCGCGTCCCCGTGCTGGAGCCGGCGGGCAGTCGGCCACTGGCGCGGCACGCAGAGCGCGGGCGCCTCCATCGACGTGGTGCCCAGGTAGTGAATGTGATTCGTGCCCCCAAAGGGGAGGTATGCCCGCTCGAGCAGCGCGCAGAGCTCGACCTCGCTCGTGCCGAGATCGGCGTGCGCGACAAGGCTCGATACTGCCGCGTCGCTGAGGAGAGCTCCGGTGCGGAGCCACTCGACCTCCTCGCTCGACTTGACGAGGCGAAGCTCGCGGTAGCGGTCGTCGAGGAAGCAGTAGCTGCCGACAGTGCTCGCGAGGGCGGCCAGGTAGCTGGCTGGCAACGGGCCGACGATGCCGATCCGCTGGGTCGCGGCCCCTCTGGCACCGAGCAAACCAAGCGCAGTCTGCACGAGCGCCTCGCCGCCCCAGCGGACATCGACGTCGTCGGCCTCCGCGAGAGCGTTGGGAACGTGGTTGGCGAACTCGACGAGGAGCACGGCGTCCCGCCCAGGAGCCAGCAGGAGAGCGGCTTCCTGGGTGACTCGCCACTGGGTCAGCCACTGCACCGCACCGCCCTCGCGGGACGCGGCGTAGAGCAGCACCTGGTCGACACCGGCAAGGTCCATCTGGCTCTCGAGCTGGGAGCGGCGCCTGCTCATCTCCGCGAGCGAGAACCGAGATCTCGCCCCCTCGATCTCTCCCGTCGTCCCCGCCGGCTCCTCTCGCACCGGTCGGGCATCGTATCGTAGCTGGCCTCGCAAGAGAAGGGCAGCTGCAAACGATCGCAGACAGCACGCCTGAAGGGCGAGCGACTGGGTAGAATGCCCGAAACCCGGGGTCCCTGGTTCCCCTCGACTCCTGTGACCCTTCCCTGTCCAGACGAAGACGAAGAGGAGTGCGGCAGTGCCCGTGCTGTACGTGAACGACGGCGAGCACGATCTCGAGATCGGCTCGAACCTCCCGCTCCTTTGGGCGCTTCGCGACCAGATTGGGCTGAGCAGCCCCAAGTACGGGTGTGGGCTGGAGCAGTGCGGCGCCTGCCGGGTGCTCGTGGACGGCGTTCCGGTCGCCTCCTGCCGGACCAGGTGCGGAGACGTGGCCGGCCGGCCGGTCGCCACGCTCGAGGCGCTCCGCGCGACTGCGGAGGGCCATGAGGTGATCGAGGGACTCTTGCGGGCCAACGCGGCTCAGTGCGGGTACTGCCTGCCAGGGATCGCCGTCACTCTCATCTGGCTCGCTATGCGGCGTCCCGTTCCCTTTGACGAGGTCGTGCGCGCCCTTGACGCCCACTTGTGCCGGTGCGGCTCTCATCCCCGGATCCTGCGGGTTGCCCGCACGATCTTCGACCCCGACCCCGACGCTGCCGGGGATGGCAGCAGGGCTGGCCACGGGAATGGGGAGACGTGACCGGAGCCGGAGGAGAGGGCGCGACAACTGGAGCCACGGTGGACAGCGCCCTCACCGAGGACGGGGTCCTCGCCGCTGCGGACGGGCGCCGTGCGATCGGGGACGAGAGCACGCGGCGCCGCGTGCTCGGCTCTCTCGTAGAGCATCCTTTACTCGACGCCTGGCTCGCCTTTCCGGAGGAGGGCCGGGTGACGGTGCGCACCGGCAAGGTCGAGCTGGGCCAGGGCATACGGACCGCACTGGCCATAATCGCGGCCGAGGAGCTCGTCGTGTCCCCGGCCCGCATCGACGTCGCTCGCACCACCACCGGCTCAACCCCCGACGAGGGTTTCACCGCCGGCAGCCGTTCCATCGAGCAGAGCGGTGCGGCTGTCCGCCAGGCTTGCGCGCACGCGTACCGGTTGCTCCGCGACCGCGCAGCTGCCCGCTTAGAGGTGAGCGCGGACGCGCTCGTCGCTGACGACGGTGTCTTTACCACCTCGAACGGCGACACCGTCTCGTACTTCGAGCTCGCAGCCGAAGGGCCCTTCGACTACCTGGTCACCGCGCCCGCGCCGTTGCAGCCGGCTGCTGAGCACCGCTTCATCGGTCGAGGCATTCCCCGGCTCGACCTCCCGGCCAAGATCTCGGGCGCGCCGGCCTACGTGCCAGATCTCCGGCTCCCGGGCATGCGATTTGCCCGAGTGCTGCGCCCGCCCCGCCCCGGTGCGACGCTCGAGACGGCGACCCCGGCGACCGTCGGCTCGGCCGATGTGGTGCG
>JAJYGW010000261.1 GCA_021790615.1 Actinomycetes bacterium
CGTGTTCGCTCCCGCTCGCGTGTTCGGCTCTTCGCCTGCTCGCCTGTTCATGGGTCGCTCTCCGGTCACCCGGCGACGGCCTCTCTCGGGCCTCTCTCGGGCTTCTCTCGGACTTCTCTCGGACTTCTCTCGGGCTTCCCCCCGACCACACGTCATCATGACCGACACCTCGCCGGTCTCGGGCGCGGGCAGCACGCGCCACCCCGTGCCTGGGGACCGCCGGGCCGGCTGCGGCAAGCTCAGAGCGGCGCCACGCGCCCACCCTGATCATTCGCCTCGAGCACGAAGGACGCCGCGCGCGTAGGTTCTCTCACCGTGAAACCGCCGCCGTTCGACTACTCCGCCCCCGACACCCTCGAGGAGGCGCTCTTCGTGCTGGGCGAGGCCGGCGACGAGGCTCGGCCGCTCGCCGGCGGCCAGAGCCTCGTCCCACTGCTCTCCTTGCGGCTGGCCCGGCCATCGCGCCTGGTCGACCTGGCCGGGATCACCGCCTTGAAGACCCTCGACACCGCCGGCGGCCACCTGGCCGTCGGCGCCATGGTCCGCGAGCGCGAAGCCGAGAGGGACGAGCGCGTACGAAGCCTGGCTCCGGTTCTCGCCGACGCCTTGCCGCTGATCGGCCACCCCGCGATCCGCAGTCGAGGGACGATCGGGGGGAGCCTGTCCCACGCCGACCCCGCGGCCGAGCTGCCGGCGGTCGCGCTGGTCCTCGAGGCCGAGCTGGTCGCCGAGAGCCGGGCCCGCGGCCGGCGAAGCATCCCGGCGGCCGACTTCTTCACGGGGTTCTTCACCACCGCGCTCGCGCCTGACGAGCTCCTCACCACGTTGCGCGTCCCGTCGTCGGCGCCGGGCACGGGCTGGGCCGTCGACGAGGTGGCCCGCCGGCACGGCGACTTCGCGATCGTCGGAGCGGCGGCGATGGTCCGCCTCGACACGAGCACCGGTCGGATCGAGGAGGCCCGCTTGGCACTGGCCGGCGTCGGCGACACCCCGGTCCGGCTGCCGGAGACCGAGCAGATGCTGGCCGGGGCGGAACCCGCCGACGGAGCATTCGCCGACGCAGCCGAGAACGCCGTGACTCGGTTGTCGCCGCCTGCCGACGTGCACGGCTCTGCCGCCTACCGCCGCCACGTCGCCGGGGTCCTGGCGCGGCGGACGTTGAAGCTGGCAGCCCAGCGCGCGAGGGAGGCGGCGTGACCTCCTTCGACGTCGAGCTCACCGTCAACGGCGTCCCACGGCGGGGATCGGTCGAGGCACGCCGCACCCTGGCCGATTTCCTGCGTGAGGACCTCGGGCTCACGGGCACCCACCTGGGCTGCGAGCACGGGGTCTGCGGCGCCTGCACCGTGCTGGTCGACGGGGAGCCGGCCCGGTCCTGCCTCATGCTCGCCGTCCAGGCTCGTGGCGCCGACGTGCGGACGGTCGAGGGACTGGCGCCGGACGGCGAGATGAACCGCCTCCAAGAGGCGATGTGGGACTCTCACGGCTTCCAATGCGGCTTCTGCACGCCCGGCTTCCTCATGCAGATCACGGCGCTGCTGGCAGAGAGCCCCGAACCAACCGAGGCCGAGGGCGGCGAGGCCCTGTCGGGCAACATCTGCCGCTGCACCGGCTACGAGAGCATCGTCAACGGGGTCCTGCTCGCCGCCGACGCTGCCGTATCCCACGAATAGCGCGCGAGCACAGACACGCGCGGGCGCAGACAGAGGAGGTCCACTCACGTGCAGCACATCGCCGAGCGGTACACGGGTGCAAGCGTCAGGCGATCCGAGGACCCCCGGATCCTGACCGGCTCGGGCCGCTACGTCGACGACGTCCGCTTGCCCGGCATGCTGCACGCCGCATTCGTGCGCAGTCCGGTCGCCCACGCCCGCATCACCAGGATCGACGTGCGCGCGGCAGCGGAGGCGCCCGGGGTGGTGCTGGTGCTCACGGGCGAGGAGCTCGAGCGGTCGCTCGTGCCGGGCCCGGGCATCGCCGCGATGTTCTCCCGGGGGGCGCCGGTGCCGGCGTTCACCACCTTGGCCTCCGACAAGGTCCGGGTGGTGGGCGACCCGGTGGTCCTCGTCGTGGCCGAGAGCCGGTACCTCGCCGAAGACGCCTGCGAGCTCGTGGAGGTGGACTACGAGGAGCTGCCCGCCGTCATGACCCCCCAGGCGGCCCGAGATCCAGCCAGCCCGGCGATCTTCGAGGACCTGGCGGGCAACGTGCTCATGCACTCCCCCGTCGCCGTCTTCGGCGACGTGGACGGAGCCTTCGCCCGCGCCGACCGTGTCGTCCGTGCCGATCTGCGCCAGCACCGGCACCAGAACGCGCCGATGGAGTGCCGGGGCGTCGTCTGCAGCTTCGACCCCGAATCGGGGGAGCTCACCGTGCACTCCGCCACCCAGGGCGTCCACATCGTGCGCACGACGCTCTCCACGGCACTCGGCCTCCCCCCGGAGAAGGTGCGGGTCCTCGCCGGAGACATCGGCGGCTCCTTCGGGCTCAAGCTCGGCGCCTACCGTGAGGACGTCGCGTGCGCCGCGGCGTCTCGCCAGCTCGGCCGGCCGGTCCGCTGGATGGAGGACCGCCTCGAGAACCTGACCTTCTCCGGCCAGGCTCGGGAGGAGAGCTTCGAGGTGGAGGCGGCCATCACGAACGAAGGCGAGATCCTCGGCCTGCGGGTGAAGATGACCATCGACACCGGCGCGTACCCGGGCATGGGCACCATGCTCCCCGAGCTCGTGAAGACCATGATCCCCGGTCCCTACAAGATCGGGGCGCTCTCGTTCGAGTGGACCGCAGTCGTCACGAACAAGGCCTCGTACGTCGCCTACCGCGGTCCGTGGGCGTCCGAGACCTGGGTGCGCGAGCGGATGGTCGACCTGGTCGCCATGGAGCTCGGCATGGAGCCGATCCAGGTCCGCCTCCGCAACGTGGCCACCCGCGAGACACCGCCGCGCCGGATGGTGACGGGCCGCAGCCTGGCCGGGGTGACGGCCAAAGAGTCGCTCGAGGCCATCGCCTCGACGGTCGACCTGCCTTCCTTCCGACGGCTGCAGGCGGGAGCTCGTGAGCACGGGCGGTATCTGGGCTTCGGCGTGGCGACCTACATCGAGCCGGCAC
>JAJYGW010000359.1:0-1089 GCA_021790615.1 Actinomycetes bacterium
ATCTGTCCATCTCGTCTCGCCAGCCTGGCGACACGTCGTCGGGCGCCCGGACGACACGAGCAGGGAAACGGTGACAGCCCCGGGGATGCCGAGACGCTCGCGCTGGGGCCTCGCTGTCAGCTGGGGAAGCACGGCGGTCGGGCTGGGCGCCGGCCTCCTCTTCAGGCAGGGAGTGCTCGCAGTGTTCGGCGCCCTCTTCGCCTACTGGTTCGTCCTGGTCGGCATGAAGACGACCGTCGACGTCCGGCGTCTGCGCCGAGCGGGCGGGCGCTCGGGCTGAACGGGCACGCGATCACCACCCGTTCGCCACTCGTCCGGCCTGCGCGGCCCACGGGCCGGACCACCCCCCCACCGAGCCACCGGCGTTGCGTTAGGGTCTCCCGCCGAGGAGGCCCATGCAACCTGCCGACCACGCGCTCGAGTCACCGGAGAAGGTGGCGTCCCGGATGGACGACGGCTCCGGCGCGCTCAGCTTCGCGGAGCTCGAGGCGACCTCCAACCAGGTGGCGCACCTGTTGCGTCGGGAGCGCCTCGCGAGCGGGGACTGCCTCGCCATCCTCGCCGGGGCGAACACCCGCTACCACGTCGTCTGCTGGGGGGCCCGTCGTGTGGGCTGCTACTACACGGCGATCTCGACCCGCCTCACCGTCGAGGAGGTCGCCTACATCCTCGAGGACTCGGGCGCGCGCCTGTTGTTCCTCGACCGGGCGCACGCCGACGTCGGCCTCGAGGCGGCGGCCCGGGTGGGAGTCCCCGTCGTGGCTAGCCTCGACGAGGCCGTCGGCGAGGTGCCGTCCCTCGACGCAGCGATCGCCGGCCTGCCGACGGTGCGGGTCGAGGGAGAGACCGAGGGCGCAGACATGCTCTACTCCTCCGGCACCACCGGTCGCCCGAAGGGCGTGCGCACCCCCCTCACGGGCGCCCCCTTCGGCTCACCGAACGCCCTCGTGCTCCTCTGCAGTGGCCTCTACGGCATGGGGACCGACACCGTCTACCTCTCCCCCGCGCCCGCCTACCACGCTGCACCGCTTCGCTTCACGCTCGTCGCGCAGGCGCTCGGCGGCACGACAGTGCTGATGGAGCGCTTCG
>JAJYGW010000359.1:1099-14941 GCA_021790615.1 Actinomycetes bacterium
CTCGTGCGGCTGAGCAAGCTCGAGGAGGCAGTCTGGCAGCGCTACGACCTCTCGTCGCTCCGCTGCATCATCCACGCAGCGGCCCCCTGCCCGGTGCCGGTGAAGGCCGCCATGATCGAGCGCTTCGGCCCGATCCTGCACGAGTACTACGCCGGGACCGAAGGGAACGGTTTCGTCGCGATCGACTCCCCCACCTGGCTCGCCCACCCCGGCTCGGTGGGAAAGCCGCTCGTCGGGACCGTCCACGTCCTCGACGAAGCCGGACGGGAGGTCGGACCCGGCGAGGAAGGGACCATCTTCTTCGAGGGTGGGGGCGAGTTCAGCTACCACAACGATCCCGTCAAGACCGCTGCTTCGCGAAACCAGCTCGGCTGGTCCACGCTCGGCGACATCGGATACCTCGACGAGGAGGGGTTCCTCTACCTGACGGATCGCAGGGCGTTCATGATCATCTCGGGCGGGGTCAACGTCTATCCCCAGGAGGCAGAGAACGTCCTCGTCACCCACCCGAAGGTCGCGGATGCAGCCGTGTTCGGGGTCCCGAACGAGGACCTCGGCGAGGAGGTGAAGGCCGTGGTCGAGCCGATCGACTGGGCGGACGCCGGCCCGGCGCTGGCCGCGGAGCTCCTCGCGTACTGTCGCAACCAGCTCGCGCACTACAAGTGCCCCCGCACCGTCGACTTCGAGCGCCACCTCCCCCGCGCCGACACCGGCAAGCTCTACAAGCGCGAGCTGCGCGCCCGCTACTGGCCGGCCGGGACACCGGGGGCGCAGTGAGTGCGGCTGGTTCGCAGTGGGGACGAGAACCAGGGGCCGCAGTGCGTGCGGCTGGTTCGCGGTCGGAACGAGACCTGGAGGGCGCAGTGACCGAGAACCGACTCGCAGCATGAGCGACGCACGCGAGACGTCGGCAACGCCGAGCGGACCGGTGGTGGGTGAGGCTCCGGTGGGCTTCGTCGCAGGCAGGCATGGCCTGGTTGCCGCACCAGACCGTCTCGCCGCCGAGGCGGGCCTCGCCATGCTGCGCAGCGGTGGGAGTGCTGCGGACGCCGCCGTCGCCACGAGTGCGGTGCTCGCCGTCACCTTCCAGCACGCCTGCGGCCTGGGCGGCGACCTCTGGGCGGTCGCACACCCGGGGGGCCGAGGAGACCGCCGGGAGCTCGGTGGGGTTCTTGCCCTCGACGGCGCGGGGCGGGCCGGTGGCGGGGCCGATCCCGAGCGACTCCGGCGCGCCGGGCACACCGAGATGCCCCGGATCGGCGACCCCGCTGTGGTGCCCGTACCGGGCTGCGTGGACGCCTGGCTCACGCTGCACGAGCGGCTCGGCCGCCTCTCGCTCGGCGAGGTCCTCGCCCCGGCGATCGACTACGCAGCGAACGGCTTTCCCGCCTCGCCCGGTCTCGCTGCTGCGATCCCGTTCGTGGCCGGTCTCGCCGCCGCGGCGGACTACCGGGAGCCCGAGCGAGTCGTCGGCGGCACGGTGCTCCGCCGCCCGGGCGTCGCCCGCACCCTCCAGGCAATCATCGACGGTGGGCGAGACGCCTTCTACCACGGCGAGTTCGGGGAAGAGCTGCTCGAGGTCGGCGGTGGTGAGTACCACCGCGAGGACCTCGACGCCCCACAGGCCCGCTGGGTGGCCCCGCTCACGCTCTCGGCCTTCGGACGGCGGCTCTGGAGCGCGCCCCCCTCGTCGCAGGGCTACCTGACCCTGGCTGCCGCCTGGATCGCCGACGGGCTCCCCCTGCCCGAGGACCCGGAGGAGCCGGGCTGGGCCCACCTCCTCGTCGAGGCGCTCCGCCAGGCGAGCTTCGACCGCAACGAGGTGCTCTTCGACGGCGCAGACGGGGTGTCGCTCCTCGCGCCGGAACGCCTGGCTCCCCGCCGGGCAGCGATCGACCCGCTCGTCGCGGCCGGACTGCCGGTGCCGGGCGCGCCGGGTGGGACGGTGGCCTGCGTGGCAGCGGGTCCGGACGGGGACGCCGTCAGCCTGCTCCAGTCCAACGCAGCGGGCTGGGGGAGCCACCTGGTCACCCCTCGCACCCGCATCTTCCTGCACAACCGGGGCCTCGGCTTCTCGCTCCGCCCGGGCCATCCGGCCGAGTACGGCCCGGGACGTCGCCCGCCGCACACCCTCTCGCCGCTGCTCGTGACCGACGAGCCCGGTGCCTTCGTGGCTGCGCTCGCGACGATGGGCGGTGACAGCCAGCCCCAGGTCCTCCTGCAGCTCCTCGTCCGCCTCCTCCGCCACGGCGAGGAGCCGGGCGCGGCGCTCGCCGCCGGGCGTTTCGCCCTCGCTGCGGCCTCTCGCGAGCCTGCGAGGCGGACGGGCTTCGACACCTGGAGCGAGGCGGGAGCGACGCGGGTGCTCCTCGAGGGACAGGTCTCGGCGCGCTGGCCGGCCGCGCTCGCTGCGAGAGGGCATCCCGTCGAGCTCCTCGGCCGCTTCGCACCGGGTTTCGGCCACGCACAGGCGGTCGTCGCAGCCGGCGGCGCCGTCGTCGGGGCCTCGGACCCGCGCAGCACTGCGGGCGGCGCCGCCGCCTGGTGACGCCGCCCGCCGGGTCGAGGAGAAGCTGGCGGCCGAGCGTCTGCGGACCTCGTCGTTCCCGGCGCCGCTCCCCGGGATGAACCGCTCGGGATCACCGGGGGATGACGGGACGCAACGCGACTCCTCGGCAGGATCGGGAACGCGTCTCTCCCGGCACGGCGTCGATCGCGGTCTGGCGATCGCGTCCCTTGCGCTCGGGATACCGCTCACCGCCGTCGCCGGTGGGGCGGCGCGCCTCCCCGGTGTCGTGGTCGCCTGGGTCGGGATCGTTGCGATCGACGTGGCCGGAGCCCTGCCCCACCGCCACCGTCCCGACTGATCGGCGTCAGCGTCCCCGCAACGCACCCGAGACGCCCCGACCGCGGCCCGGCCCAGCGCTGGGGACGTCCCGTACGCGGAACCGTTCCGCGGCGAAGCGGGACCCCGGTCGCCGCCCGGTCACGCGCCGGGCGCCCCCGCGGGATCGGACGCCGTGAGCACCCGGTCGACGGCCGTCACCGCGGCCCGGGTGAGCTCGCCGTGGCACGCGACGTTCTCCCGTCGATCGCTCCCGAAGCGGACGACCCGCACCGCCCCCGGTGAGTCGGCAAGCTCCGCTGCGACGGCTCGCGGGTCGACGAGCGCCACCGCCTCGACGCCGTAGCCGGCAGCGACCGAGAGGACGTCCGCGGCGGGCGGGGTCCCGAAGAGCAGCTCGAAGCGCTCGGGACGGAGCGCCGCGGCTTGGGGGAGGAAGGAGAAGATCCCGCCCCCGCCGTTGTCGACGACGACGAGGGTGAGAGGGGCGGCGACGCTCGGCCCACGACGCAGCACGCCGTCGGTCCCCCCGGCCGACCCACCCCCGTCGCTCTCGGCCAGGCCGCGATCAGCGGGGCCAGAGCCACCAGAGAGCCCCGCGTCGACGCCTTCGCTCGCCAATCGGACGAGGCTTCCCGCGTCGTGGAAGAAGGCCAGGTCGCCGAGCAGTGCCACCACGCGACCGCGCGCCCGGGCTGCGGCGACGCCGAGTGCGGTCGCGATCGTCCCGTCGATGCCGTTCACGCCACGGTTCGCGACCACGATCGGTGGCAGCTCACCGGCCGGGCAGGCCGGCCCGAACCACTCCAGGTCGCGCACGGGCATCGAGGACGCGACCACGAGCACGTCGTCCGGTCCGAGGGCCTGGTAGAGCGAGCGGGCGAGCGCAGGCTCGCCGCCGGCAGGACCGAGCCGCCCGAGCAGCTCGTCGATCGCGCCGCTCGCTGCGACCTCGACGGTCCGCCAGGCCTCCAGCCAGTCAGAGGCGCGCCCCTCCGGACCGGCGGGATCCGCGGCCTGGGCAAGCAGCGCGAGGAACGCGGTCGGGTCCGTGGCGAGGACCTCCGCAGCGCGACGGTCCGGGTCTCGCCACTGGCCGTCGGCCGAGACCACGAGCTGCTCCGTGTCGTCCGGAAGCGACGCGAGCCAACTCCCGAGCACCTTCGACGCCCACGGCGCGCCGACCCTGACCACCACCTCCGGCACGAACGCCGCTCGAGCTGGCTCGGACCGCAGGATGGCGTCCGCCATGGCCACTGTCGCCGGCCCCTCCCGGCGCGCCCCCGAGCGAGGGTCCGGAACGACCGGCCAGCCGAGCGCGGTCGCCGCAGCGTGGAGCACGTCCGGGTCGCCTGCGCCAGCGCCGACCACGAACAGCCCTCGACGTCGAGCCGCGAGGCGGCGGACGAGCCCCGGGTCCACCGCGGCGTGAGCGGTGCCAGGACCCGAGCGACCGACGTACGGGACACCAGCCGGCAAGGCGTCAGCCGGTGGGGACCCCGAGGCCCCTGCGCCCGAGCGGTGCCAGGCACCCGCAACGCGGGGCGGCGGCAGGGGGCCGGGATCGGCGACGAGCGGGTCGACGAAGGCCAGGTTGAGATGCACCGGCCCGGGGCGCCCCGACCACCCCCTGGCCTCGGCGACCGCGCGGGCTGCGAGCGACCGCCAGGTGCCGGCCGCCTCGGCGCGCGCAACCCCGGGCGCTGCCGCGAAGCGAGTGCTCCCCCCGAAGGCCCCCCACTGCTCGAGGGTCTGGGGGGCGCCCACGTCGTGCAGCTCGGGCGGGCGGTCGGCGGTGCAGACGATGAGAGGCACCCCTGCCGCGCCCGCCTCTGCCACGGCAGGGTGGAGCTCGAGCGCGGCCGTGCCACTCGTCGTGAGGACGAGGGTCGGCTGGCCGGTTGCGAGCGAGCAGCCGAGCGCGAAGAAGCCGGCGCTGCGCTCGTCCAGCCGGACGTGCAGGCGGAGCAGCCCGGCCCCGGCGGCCTGGGCCAGCGCGAGCGCGAGTGGCGTCGAACGCGAGCCCGGCGACACCACGGCGTCGACGACCCCGTCGCGAACCCACTCGTCGACCAGCGTGTGGGCGAACGTGGCCTGCACAACTCCGGGCTCCGCAGCGACGCTCAGCACGGGCGGGTCAGGCAGGAGTGCCAGGGGCCGAGGACCGGCGCCAAAGCGAGGGTCGGGGTCGGGGTCGGCGCCTCCGCAAGACCCAGGGCCGGGGTCGGGGCCGGGGCCAGACCCAGTGCCGGGGTCGGGACCACGACCGGACCCAGAGCCCGTCCCAGGTCCGGCTCAGGTCCCGGGACGAGATGGGTGGCTAGCCTGCCGCCGTGGCGCGTTCCCCTCGCCCCGAGCCGTCCGGGGGCCTGCACCCCCTGTCCACGGAAGCACTCGCCACCAGTGAGCTCGGTGCCGGCCCCCGGGTCGTCCTGGCACACGGCTTCACGCAGACGGGACGCTCGTGGGGGTCGGTTGGGGCGATGCTCGCCCAGCGGTACCGCGTGGTGCTCGCCGACCTGCCCGGGCATGGCCAGTCGGGACACGTGATGGCGAGCCTCGAGGACGGCGCCACCCTCCTCGGCGCAGCAGGTGGACGAGCCGCCTACGTCGGGTACTCGATGGGGGGCCGCCACTGCCTCCGCCTGGCGCTCGACCATCCGGAGCTCGTCACGGCGCTCGTCTTGGTGGGCGCCTCGCCAGGGATCGTCGACCCCGAGGATCGAAGGACCCGCCGAGCTGCGGACGAGGCCCTCGCCGACCGGCTCGACCCGCCGGGCCAGGCCGGAGCGGAGGGCGGGCCGAGCCCGCGCGACCGAGCAGGGCCGCAGGGTCGGCCGGGGCCAGAGGGACAGGCCAGCTCGGGGGACGGGAGGGAAGCCACCGACGAGCGGCAACGCCTCGACGCCTTCCTCGCCGAGTGGCTCGCAGGGCCGCTCTTCGCGCACCTCCCACGGGAAGCCGCCGGGCTCGAGGCTCGGCGGGAGAACACCTGTGCCGGCCTCGCGGCGAGCCTCCGGCTGGCCGGAGCAGGTGCGATGGAGCCCCTGTGGGACCGCCTCGGGGCGCTCGCGGTGCCAACCCTGCTCGTCGTCGGGAAGGACGACGCCCGCTACCGCCGGATCGCCGAACGGATGGCGACGGCGGCGGAGCGGCCGATCGAGCTCGCAGTGGTGCCCGGCGCCGGCCACGCCGTCCCGTTCGAGGCGCCGGCGGCCTTCGCGGCGATCGTGCGCGACTTCCTCGAGGGCACGATCGGCACGACGAACCCCGGCTGAACGGCGGGCCGCGTCCTCGAGGGCGCGACCGGTGCGACGAACCCCGGCTGAGGGCCGCGGGCCATCGGTCACCGGCCTCGTCCTCCCCAGAGGATCCCGAGCGCGAGCAGCCCGCCGAAGACGAGTTGGGCGCGACCGGTCTCCCCGAGGACGGGGACGAGCGCCCGGCCGGTTGCGCCCCGGAGCACGGTCCGGGCAGGGCCGACGAGGAGCGGCGTCGCCGCCAGCGAGACGAGTGCACCGGGCCGGCGACGCGCAACTGGCAGGACGACAGCGGCCGGGACCAGCATCGTGGCGGCGTAGAGCCGGCGGGTCCTGGCCTCGCCCATCCGGACCGCGAGGGTGCGCTTGCCGGCCGCCGCGTCACCGTCGAGGTCTCGGAGGTTGTTCACGACCAGCAGGGCGACGACGAGGAGCCCGACCGGAACCGCAGCGAGGGCTGCCTCCCCGCTCAGCCGGCCGCAGACGACGAACGTCGTGCCGACCACCGCCACCAGCCCGAAGAACACGAAGGCGAACACCTCGCCGAGACCGGCGTAGCCATAGGGACGCGGGCCGCCGGTGTAGAACCACCCGGCCGCGAGACACGCGGCACCGACCGGTACGAGCCACCACGACACGGCCGACGCGAGCGCCAGGCCTGCGACCCCGGCGACACCGAAGGAGGCAAGGGCGGCCCGCCGTACCGCCCGCGGCGAGGCGAGCCCGCCTGCGACCAGCCGGGTCGGACCCACCCGGTCGCGATCCGTCCCGCGCACGCCGTCTGCGTAGTCGTTCGCGTAGTTCGTGCCGACCTGGATCGCCAGGGACACGACCAAGGCCGCTCCTGCCCGCCACGCGCGGGCGCCCCCGAGGGCGACCCCGACCGCCGTGCCGACGACCACCGGGACCACCGACGCCGGGAGGGTGCGCGGGCGCGCCCCGGCGACGAAGGCACGGGCCTTCCCGAGGGAACCGAGCCGGCGGAGCTGGAGCCGCGCGAGGATCGCCCGGGGCGTCGGGGGCTCGGCCACCGGGCTAGGGGCGCCGGGGGAAGTGAGCGAAGTCGGGGCGGCGCTTCTCGAGGAACGCGTTCCGGCCCTCCTGGCCCTCCTCGGTCATGTAGAAGAGCATGGTCGCGTCCCCCGCCAGCTGCTGGATGCCCGCGAGGCCGTCGTCGGCTGCGTTGAAGCCCGCCTTCAGCATCCGGAGCGCGATCGGGGAGAGCTCGAGCATCCGGTCGCACCAGCCAAGCGTCTCCTCCTCCAGGCGTTCGAGGGGCACGACGGTGTTGACGAGGCCCCAGTCGAGGGCGGTCTGGGCGTCATACTGCCGGCAGAGGAACCAGATCTCCTTCGCCCGCTTGAGCCCGATCGTGCGCGCGAGCAGCCCGGCGCCGTAGCCCCCGTCGAAGCTGCCGACCTTCGGGCCGGTCTGGCCGAAGCGGGCGTTCTCGGCTGCGATGGTCAAGTCGCACACGAGGTGCAGCACGTGGCCGCCCCCGATGGCGTAGCCGGCCACCATCGCGACGACTGGTTTCGGGAGACGGCGGATCTGCACCTGCAGGTCGAGCACGTTGAGCCGGCCGATCCCCGCCTTGGCGAGCGCGTCGTCGCCCAGGTAGCCGTCTTCCCCCCGGATGCGCTGGTCACCGCCGGAGCAGAAGGCGTCCGGCCCCTCGCCGGTGAGGACGATCACCCCGACCTCCGGGTCGTCGCGGGCCACGTCGAAGGCCCGGGCCAGCTCCACGAGCGTCTGGGGACGGAACGCGTTGCGCACCTCGGGCCGGCAGATCGTGATCTTCGCGACCCCACCGGACTTCTCCGCTCGGATGTCGGTGTAGGACCCAGCCGGGACCCACACCCGGCTCGCTGCCTCGCCCTGGTCTTCGCTGCGCTCGCTCACGCCTTCATTCTCGCGGGCGGAGCGCCGGAAGGCGAAGCCGGCTGGGCCCGATCTCGTCGCTCGGCACCGGTAACGTGCGAGCGTGGCCGAGCTCGTGGCGCTGGCGATGCCCGGGGGACCCGCCTTCGTCGACCAGCTGCGCCGGGCCTGGGATGCCGGGGACGCCGTCTTCCCGCTCGACCTGCGGCTCCCACCTGGGCCACGAGATGAGGCCCTCGCAGCCGCCGCGCCCACCCTCCTCGTCGACCCGGACGGGACGCGCCATCGGCTGCAGACCGGTCGTGCCGTCGACGACGGCACCGCGGTCGTCGTCGCGACGAGCGGGACCACTGGCTCCCCACGAGCGGTCGTGCTCGACCATCCGGCCGTTGCAGCCTCCGCCGACGCCACGAGCCGTCGCCTCGGCGTGGACCCGTCGCGTGACCACTGGCTGGCCTGCCTCCCGCTCGCTCACGTGGGCGGCCTCTCCGTCGTGCTCAGGGCACTGCACACGGGAACGCCGCTCAGCGTGCTGGCCGGTTTCGAGGTTGCAGCCGTCGACGAGGCGCGCCGAGGAGGCGCGACCCTGGTCTCCCTGGTGCCGACCGCCCTCCGTCGCATGGACGTCGGCGGATTCCGAGTGGTGGTGCTCGGCGCGGCGCCCCCACCCGCCGAGCGTCCGGCCAACACGGTCTCCACCTACGGCATGACCGAGACCGGGAGCGGCTGTGTCTACGACGGCGTGGCACTCGACGGCGTCGAGATCCGCGTCACCGAGCCAGCTGGCGAGATCCTGCTCCGCGGCCCGATGGTGGCGCGCACCTACCGGGACGGGACGCCCGTCGTGGACGCGGAGGGGTGGCTCCACACCGGCGACGGGGGCCGGATCGACACGAACGGAAGACTGGCGGTCGACGGGCGCCTCGGCGACGTCGTCAACACCGGCGGCGAGAAAGTCTGGCCGGCACCGGTCGAGACGGTGCTCCGGCAACACCCGGGCGTCCGGGACGCCTGCGTCGTCGGGATCCCCGACCCGGAGTGGGGCCAACGGGTGGTCGCGGCGGTCGTGGTGACCGACCCCGCCGAGCCCCCCGACACTGACGAGCTGGCAGGCCTCGTCCGTGCGTCGGTGTCGCCGTGGGCCGTGCCGAAGCAGTTCCACGTGCTCCCGGCCCTCCCGACCACCTCGCTCGGCAAGGTCAGGCGCCGAGAGGTCGCCTCGCTCCTGGCGGGGCGTGCCTCGGGCTGACCGGTCACCGGGGCGAGCCTCGAGACGCGGTGCGCCCCGCGCCCAGGGGCCGCCAGGCGTTCACCGTCGGGAGAGCGCCCTCGCGACCTCCTGCAGCGAGTCCGCCGCTCGCGACCGTCCGTTGCGGGCTCTGATCGCCTCCCCTGCCTCACGTGCGCGGCCAGCGAGTGACGCATCGGCGAGGACCGCATCGAGCGCGCGACGGAGCGTTCCTCCTGCGAAGCCGTAGGGATCGAGACGACGCCCGAAACCGGTCTCTGCGATGCGCTGCGCGTTGTCGTGCTGGTCCCAGAAGAGCGGGAGCACGAGCAACGGGACGCCGAAGTGCATCGCCTCCGTGACGGTGTTGTTGCCGCCGTGCGAGATCACGGCGTCGACGAGGGGGAGGACCTCGGTCTGGGGGACCATGTCGGCGCCCCACATGTTCTCTGCCAGCTCGACCTCCGCCCCCCTGGGCCCCTTGGACACGATGAAGGACGCCTCGGCCTCGGCGAGCTCGCCGACGAGCCGGCGCATGAGCTCCACGTCCGCGCCACCGAGCGAACCGAGCGAGAGGTAGACGAGGGTGCCTCCCCTGCGGGCGGACCGAGCGTCGACCGAGCCGGCCGCGGGGCCAGCACCCTCGGCAAGGCTGCGTCGGCGCCGTTCCAGCCGACGCTCGAGGACTTCGCCGAGCGCGACGTGGGCGGCGTCAGGGGGCTCCCAGCCCGCCTCGGTGGCGCGCACGCACGAGTCGAGGCGGACCCAGCTGCCCCCGGGCGGCCGGGACCGTGGGTAGTCGAGCTCCGCCGGGTAGAGGTAGAGGTTCCGTCGCGGACCGGAGTGGACGAACTCGAGGTCCGGGAGCGGCGGCAGGCCACACTCCTGCACCCACCCGGACAGTTCGCCCCAGAGCGCTCGGTGTGATCGGTCGTAGGCCGCACGGAACGATGCCCAGCCCGTCGGGTCCGCCGTGGGGAGGCCCGAGTAGGCCGGCGGGAGGCCCGGGTCGGGGAGCTCCAGCGGGTTGCAGGACACGACGCGCACGAAGCGCTCGCCTGTCCGAGCGAGGGCCGGGAAGCACACGACGTTGTCCTCGACGACGACGTCCGGCTCCACCTCGTCGACGATCTCGGTGAGGCGCTGCTCTGCGAAGCGGGCACCGGCGACCAGCTCGGTCCACGTGGGGAGCATGAAGGCCTCGAGCTGTTCCGAGGTGCCGAGCCGGAACGACGGCGCGGTCGCTGCGACGAAGTCCTTCCAGAACTGCCCCACCTCGGGCTCCTCGGGGAGCGACGAGACCCTCTCCTCGGGCGTCTCGGCCTCGTCGGTGACCACGGGGGCTGCGCTCGCCGGCCGGCCCGAGCTCGACGGACCTGCCGCGGTCCCGCCGGACGAATCGTGCCCGGGAGGTGGTGCGAGCTCGTAGAGGCGCTCCTCGAAGCCGTAGGGCTCGAGCCGGCCCCGCCAGGACGACTCCGCAGCGAAGACGACGCGCTCTCCCCGTCGGAGCAGTTCTGCCCCGATCCCGATCAGGTTGTTCGTGGGGCCGAAGGCGGACTCGGGACAGAGCAGGAAGGTGCTCACTCGCCCGCTGCACCTCCCGTCGATGGCGCAGTCCCCCCCGTGAGCTCCCGGAACGCTGCGAACGCGCGGGGGCCGTAGACCGTCGCCGGCCCGCCGTTCATGAGCACCGCGACGCCGAGCGCCTCGGCCACTTCCTCCTCGGTCGCCCCCCGTCGCATCGCGCCCCGCGCATGGGAGGCGATGCACCCGTCGCACATGCGGGTGACGGAGATGGCGAGCGCGATCAACTCCTTGGTCTTCTGGTCGAGCGCCCCGGCAGCGAGCGCCGCCCGGTGCAGCCCGGCGTACGCGGACCAGACGTCGGGAATGGCCTGGCGGAGCGCAGCGACCTCCGGAGCCAGCTCGTCGAGCACCGCCCGGCCGCAGGAGTGGGATCCGCTCACCGGGAGCCCCCACCCGAACGGAACGAGGCCTGCGCGTCGGCCGGCGCGTCGGCGGTCTCGGCGAGGTGCGCCATGGCCGTGGTCACCGCCGAGGTCAGCTGGAGCGCGAGCTCCGCCACCACGTCGGAGTCGATCACCTCGAACAGGACGCCCGGGTCCAGGACCTCGACCAGGGTCACACCGGGCTGCATCCGGTCCTCCCGCACCACGACGTTGCAGGGGAGGAGCAGGCCGACCGTGCGGTCGATCTCGAGGGCGCTCCGGGCAAAGCCCGCGTTGCACATCCCGAGCACCTCGAAGCGCTCCATCTCCGCCCCGAGCTTGGCCGCGAGCGTCCCCGCCACGTCGATCGTCGTGAGCGGCGCGAAACCGGCGGCGCCGAACGCCCGCACCGCGCGGTCCTTCGCCTCCTCGAAGTCGACCGGGAGCCGCACCCATCTCCCGAGGGCGTGCCGCCCGCTTCGGGCTCCCCCACTCCTCGCTCGCTCTTCCCTCCCTCGCTCACTCCCGGCTCCCCCGTTCGCCGCTCCCTCGCTCTCGTCCACTTGGGTCTCCTCTCTCGCTCCGGCCCCCCTCGCTCCAGCTTCGTGGCTCCCGGTTCTCTGGCCTCCGGTTCTCTCGCTCCAGGTCTTCTCGCCCCTGGTGCTCTCGCTCCCGTCTGCCCCCCTGACGCGGCGCTCGCTGAGCGCCCGGAGCGTGGCAGCTCGCACGTTCCGCAGTATCGCAGGTCCAACCCCCCGGGGCCTCGGCATCCGCGGAGGTCCTGCCAGGCGACCCAGGCCCGACGGGCCATTCGACCCTGGGGACAGCCACGCCCTCTTCGTACCGTCGAGAGCGAGGACCACAGCGAACCCGGCGCACCGCCGGGTGGCACGGTAGAAGGAGGCAGGACATGGAGACAACGCACATCGACAGCATCGGTGAGCCGCGGCTCGCTCGCTGGCTCTTCGCGAGCCCGGGATCCTCGTGGATCTGGCTGATCGTCCGGGTCTGGCTCGGCTACGAGTGGCTGCACGCCGGCCTGTCGAAGATCTTCGGTGCCGAGGGCGCCGGCTTCTGGCGGGGAGGGCTCGCGGTGAAGGGCTTCGCCGAAGGGGCGATCGCCCAGTCACACGGCCCGAACGCGCAGGTGAGCTACGGGTGGTGGGTGGCGTTCCTCCGGAACTTCGTCATCCCCAACCACGTCTGGATCGCGAAGCTCGTCGCCGTCTCCGAGATCGCGGTCGGGCTGGCGCTCATCCTCGGGCTGTTCACGGGGATCGCAGCCCTCGGCGGGCTCGCACTCAACTTCACCTACGTGTTCTCCGGGGCGGTGTCCACCAACCCGGTCTTCATCATCCTGGGCGTGCTGCTCGTGCTCGCCTGGCGGAACGCGGGGTACCTCGGGATCGACGGCTACCTGCTCCCTCGCCTCGGCACCCCCTGGCAGGCCGGCAGCCCGCTCTCCCGCCTGGCCCACCTGGGCCGGCACTCGGGCCGGACCGAGCGGCACTCCGCAACGGCCTGAGCACCTGGTGGGTGCGACGACCCGAGTGCGAGGCAGGTCCGCCGCCGGGTCGCCCTCGCCGGTGCTCCGCACACCGGAGGGCCGGTCGCCCGGAACGGGTGGGGCGCCGCAACGGTGACCCGCCGAGCCGAGTGCGACGAAGAACGCCCCGGGGACCTGCCCCCCGGGGCGTTCTGCCGTCCGCGCCGCACTCTCGTCGCCATCGCGCAGCAGCTCAGGCCTGCGCCTCGACCCCCTGACGGGTGCGCCGCGCACGACGGACGAAGAAGGCCACGATCACCACGACGGCAACCACCGCCACGACGTAGCCGACGTCTGCGACGTAGCGATCGATGACCCGCCAGTTCTCTCCGAGCGCGAAACCGGCGATCGCGAGGCCAGCGCTCCAGGGCAAGCTCCCCGCCGCGGTGTAGAGGCTGAAACGGCCGAGTGGCATCTCGGCAGCGCCGGCCGGGAGCGAGATGAAGGTGCGGATGACCGGGAGCAGGCGGCTGAAGAACACCGCTGGCTCGCCGTGGGCAGCGAACCAACGCTCCGCCCGGTCGAGATCCGACTCACGCAACCACACGAGGCGGCCGAAGCGGCGCAACGCCGGCCGCCCACCGGCCCTGCCCACCGCCCAGGCCACGAGGCTCCCGACGACGTTCCCGACGACACCGACGAGGATCGCCGCGACCAGCTCGAGGTGTCCCTGGCTGGCGAGCACCCCGGCGAACGGCATCACGACCTCGGAGGGGATGGGGATGCAGGCAGACTCGGCGGCCATCAAGAGGAAGATCGCGAAGTAGCCGAACGTCTGGACGAGATGCTCCACGGGGAAGAGTGTGACCGGTCGGACGCCGATGAGCCAGCCTCGGCCGCTCGGGCTCCTCAGCCGCCGCTCAGGGCACGACCAGCACGCAGCGCTCCGAGCACCGCGAGGGCGCGTGGATCCTCGACGAGCTCCTCGAGCACGCAAGGGAGCGCGAGCGACCAGTTCGGCCAGGAGTCGGTCGTACCGGGCATGTTCGGCCGCTCCGCAACCCCGAGGAGGTCCTCGAGGCTCGCAACGACGACCCGGCAGGGCGACGCTCCGAGCACCCGATGGAGCGCGACCGCCTGGGCGTCGACTGGGCGAAGCGGTGTGCTCCCCCCGCACTGCTCCCCGGTCG
>JAJYGW010000292.1:0-1604 GCA_021790615.1 Actinomycetes bacterium
GGTCCAGCGGGTGCTCGACCAGAGCCGGCGGGAGCGCGCCGAGGGGCGCCGTAACGGCATCTTCATCACCGGCTACCCCGGTTCGCCGCTGGCCGGCCTTGACCTGGCCCTGGGCCGCCGCCCGGGGCTGCTCGCCGACCACGGAGTCGTGCACGTGCCCGGGGCCAACGAGGAGCTGGCCGCCACGGCTCTCATGGGCACCCAGATGCTCGACGCCCACCCCCACTCCGACGTTGACGGCGTCGTGGCCTTCTGGTACGGCAAGGGCCCGGGAGTCGACCGGAGCGGCGACGCCATGAAACACGGCAACTTCGCCGGAACGAGCAAAGGCGGGGCTGTCGTCGTCCTGAGCGGAGAGGACCACGAGGCGAAGAGCTCCACGATGCCCTTCCAGGAGGAGTACGCCTTCCAGGCTGCGGGCATCCCGATCCTGTACCCCGGCAGCGTGGCGGAGATCCTGCACCTCGGCGAGCACGGCGTGGCGATGTCGCGATACAGCGGGTGCTGGGTGGCGCTGAAGCTGGTGAGCGCGCTCTGCGACAGCGGGGAGACGGTCGACATCGGCCCGGCCGACCCGGCACCGGTGTTCCCCGGTTCTCTGATCGACGGCCGGCCCTTCGCCAAGAGGAACGACTTCACGTTCTTCCCCGGCCGGAACGTGGAGATCGAGCGGCACCTCTACGAGGAGCGCCACGCTGCGGTCGTCGCCTACGCGCGTGCCAACGGCCTCGACCGTGTCGAGGTGGCCACGGAGCGCGACAGGCTCGGAATCGTGTCCGCCGGCAAGAGCTTTTCGGACCTGCGGCAGGCGATAGCCGGCTTGGGGCTCGGCGACGACGACCTGCGCCGGGCGGGGATCCGGCTGCTGCATCTCGGCCTCGTCTACCCGCTCGACGCCGGCGCCGTCCGGGCGTTCGCCACCGGTCTGGAGCGGGTCGTCGTCGTCGAGGAGAAGCGCCCGTTCCTCGAAGACCAGGTGCGCTCGGCCCTCTGCGGTGCGGGCACATCAATCGACGTGCTCGGGAAGCGGGACGAGAAGGGGAGCCCGCTGTTCCCGGTCCACGGCGGCATGGACGCTGACGGCGTCACGGAGCGGCTCGGGCCGCTGTTGCTCGACGTGCTCGTCGGGCGGGCGCGCGACCGGGCGGCAGACCGCCTGGGGGAGCTCGCAGCGGTGCGCAGCCGGCGGTATCAACCGCATTCGGGCCGCACGCCGAACTACTGCTCGGGCTGCCCTCACAGCACGTCCACGCGTCTGGCCGAGGGACAGGTGGCGTGGGGAAGCCCGGGGTGCCACAGCTTCGCGTCGGTCATCGAGCAGCCCTCGCGCCACGTCGAGGCCATGACTCAGTTCGGCGGGGAGGGGGTTCCCTGGATCGGGCTCTCCCCCTTCACCGACCGGCGCCACATCGTCCAGAACGTCGGCGACGGGTCGCTGTTCCATTCGAGTTACCTCAACATCCGGTTCTGTGTCGCGGCGGGAGTGGACATCACCTTCAAGGTGCTCTACAACGGGTTCGTCGCCAACACCGGTGCGCAGCCGGCCGTCGGCGCCCGGCCCGTCCCGGAGCTGATCCGTCTCCTCGCGATCGAAGGGGTGCGCC
>JAJYGW010000292.1:1614-3095 GCA_021790615.1 Actinomycetes bacterium
CTGGTGACCAAATCTCCGCGCGCCTACCGGCGGGCCCAGCTGCCGGCGGTGACGACCGTGCACGCTCCCTCGGAGGTCGAGCGGGTGAGCGCGGAGCTCGCCGAGCTTCGTGGCGTCACCGTCATGATCTACGACGAGACGTGCGCCAACGAACGCCGGCGCCGGCAGAAGCGAGGGCTCCTCCCGCCGCCCGAGCGCTACGTGCTCATCAACGAACGGGTGTGCGAAGGGTGCGGGGACTGCGGGCGGGTGTCCAACTGCATGTCCCTCGAGGAGGTGCCCACGGAGCTCGGCCCCAAGGTCCGCATCCATCCCTCCTCGTGCAACCAGGACTTCTCGTGTTTGGCGGGCAACTGCCCGAGCTTCACCACCGTCGCCACGGCGCCCGGGACGGGGTACGCGAAGCCGTCTGCCCCGCGGCTCGCGGCCGCGGAGCTGCCCGACCCGCCGCCGGCCGGGGGGCCCGAGGGGGAATACCACCTCTATGTCGCGGGTGTCGGGGGCACCGGTGTGATCACGATGAACGCCGTCCTCGGGACGGCGGCGGCGATGGACGGCTGGCAGGTCTGCAGCTACGACCAGACCGGCGCCGCCCAGAAGTGGGGCCCGGTCATCTCGAGCCTGGTCCTCACCCCCGAGGGCCGGCCGATGGTCGAGAGGGTCGTCGGCGCCGGACGGGCCGACCTCTATCTCGCCTTGGACTCCCTGAGTGGCGCGACGGCCGCGAACCTCGACCGTTGCGACCCGGCCCGGACTGCGGCCGTGGTCAACACGACGATCCTGCCGTCGGGCGAGATGGTGCGCGACGTCGGCTTCCGGCCCTCCGCCGACGGCCTGTCCGCGGCCATCGCGGAGTACACGGACCCGGGCCGCACGGTCTTCGTGGGGGCGCGCCGCCTTGCCGAGGACCTGTTCGGCAACTACCAGATGACCAACTTCCTCGCTGCCGGGGTCGCGTACCAGGCGGGTCTCCTGCCGATCCGGGCGGCGAGCATCGAGGCGGCGCTGGAGCTCAACGGGGTGGCCGTCGACGACAACGTCCAGGCGTTCCGCTACGGGCGCCTGTGGGCCCACGATCCCGGGCGGGTCCAGGATGTCTGCGACGCCTTGCGGCCGGCGCCGGCGTTCGGCTCGGCGGACGCCCTCGCGCAGCTACGCCGCAGGGAGCGCCGGGCACATGCGGCGCTGATGGAGCGCACCGCCGGAGTCGAGCCCGCGACACGGGAGCTGCTCGGGGCGCGCGTCGCCGACCTGATCGGCTACCAGAGCGCGGCCTGGGCGGAGCGCTACCTGGAGTTCGTGCTTTCCGTGGCGGCCCGCGAGCGGGCGGCCACCGACGACGCAGGCGAGGAGGTGACCCGCCTGGTCGCCCGCTACCTGCACAAGCTCATGAGCTACAAGGACGAGTACGAGGTGGCCCGACTGTACCTGGATCCGTCGTGGCAGCGGCAGCTGTCGGGCACCTTCACGGCACCCGGCCG
>JAJYGW010000361.1 GCA_021790615.1 Actinomycetes bacterium
CGACGTCCGGTTCCTCTTCGCCGGCGGCAAGGACCCAATGAAGGGGCTCCCGGTCCTCCGGCGGGCTCTGAGGTCGCTGGGCGCCCCGACCGGATGGACGGCAGACCTCTACGGCGTCGACGGGCCCAGCGCCGCAGGCGGCGGCGACCCGCTGCCGCCCGGCGTCCGGACCCATCCGGCGTTCGTGCCAGACGAGCTGCGCGCGGTGCTGTCGAATGCCGACGTCCTGGTCATCCCCTCGGTCATGCAGGAGACGTACTCGATCCTCACCCGCGAGGCGCTCGCGATGGGTGTGGCGGTGCTCACCACCACCTGCCTCGGCCCCGAAGAGGTCGTCACGGACCGGGTGAACGGTCTGGTCGTCCCGCAAGACGACCCGGGCGCGCTCGCCGCTGCGATGAGGGAGCTGGTCGAGGATCGCCCATTGCTCGAGCAGCTGCGGCGCGGCGCGCACGGGGTCGAGCTCACCACCGTCGAGGTGCACTGCGACCGCCTCGAGGCCGTCTACGCCGCGGCCCTCGAGACCCGGCCTGACGCGTTGGCGCCCAACCGGCGAGCGAACGAAACCGGAGGCGGCGGACGAGAGGACCCGGAACCGCGGGCGCCGCGGGCGCCGCGGGCGCCAGGGCGCATCGTCGAACGCGTGCTCTTCGTCGTCGGCATCGACGGTGCGCCGCTCCGGTACCGCGCGCACCTGCCGGCGGAGGCGCTCGGCCTGCTCGGGGTGCACGCAGACGTGCGCCACTACCGGCACCCTGACATCCTCGAGCTCGCCGAAGCGGCAGACGTGGTCGTCGTCTACCGCGTCCCTGCGACCACCCAGGTGCGGCGCTTCGTCGAAGACGCTCATCGACGTGGCACCCCGGTCCTCTTCGACGTGGACGACCTCATCTTCGACCCTGGCCTCGAGCCGGAGATCCCCGCGCTCCAGGTCCTCGCCGGCGCGGAGCGCGACCTGTGGCTCCAGGGCGTGCACCGCTACCGGACCACCATGGAGCTGTGCGACGGGTTCATCGGCAGCACCCAGCGACTCTGCGAGCACGCCTCGGCGGTCACCGGCCTTCCCAGCTTCCGGTTCCCCAACGGCGTGGGGCTCGTGATGAGCAGGCTCGCGGACACGGCGCTCGAGCACGATCCGGCGCCCGGGCCGGTGCGGGTGGGCTACCTGAGCGGCACCGACACCCACGACCAGGACTGGGCGATGGTCGAAGACGCCGTCGTGACGGTGCTCGATCAGGTCGGCGACGCCGAGCTGTGGCTCGTCGGCAAGCTCACGCCGGGCGCTGCGGCCCACAGGCTCGGGGACCGGCTCGTGCAGGTGCCGTTCCAGCCGTGGACCGCACTGCCGAAGCTCTTGCACACCCTCGACGTGAACCTCGCGCCGCTCGAGCCGACCAGCCGGTTCAACGACGCCAAGAGCGCCATCAAGTGGCTCGAGGCCGGGCTCTCGGCGACTCCCACGATCGCGAGCCCGACGCGCCCGTTCCAAGAGGTCATCGACCACGGCGTGAACGGCATGCTCGCCGGCGACCCCGAAGAGTGGGCCCGAGCGTTGACCACATTGTTGGGCGACGGCGCGCTCCGGCGACGGCTCGGCCACCGGGCACGGCGCGATGCGCTGCTCGACTTCGGCCCCTGGACCCAGGGGAGGCGCTACCTCGAGATCCTCCGTTCGGCCGAGCTGCGAGGGCCCCACACGCGCACGTGGCAGCCGGTGCTGCTCGACGAGCCCTTCGAGGCGATCACGCTCGACCCCTATGGCGAACCCGAGCCCGGCCACCCACCTGCGCTCGACCCTGGCACCCGCACGCGACTCGGCACACTTGCACGACGCGGGGTCGGCGCCGTCCGACGGCACGGGTTCGTGAAGACCTCCGCATTGCTCGTCGACCGCGTGCGCCGGCGGAGCTGCCAGGGATGAGCACACCCGACCGTCTCGCAGACCACGTCACGTCCCTCCTGTCGCGCCTGCTCAGGCGCGGTGGGGAGCCCAAAGCGGAGGTCGTCGTCGACCTGGCCCCGGGACGCACCGTCGCTGCGGGCGACGTCGAAGCACTCGGGCTCCACTACCTCGGTCTTTCGGAAGGCCCTGGCGCGCTCACCGCCGCGCTCGGGCCCACCCTCCGAGGACGCCGGGTCGCGGCGCTCGTGATCGGTGACTCGCTCAACCGGGTGGGAGATCTCGGCGGCTATCTCGATGGGCTCCACGGACTGTGCGACGAGCTCGGCGGCGTGCCCGTGCTCGTCGTGTCGCCCAACGTCACGCATCTCGACATCGGCGCCAAGCTCCTGATCGGCCGATGGGACGTCACGACGTCGGGCACGGTATCGGCTGCCTACGTCCGCCACTTCTCCACCGCCGCTCTCCGCTCGACGATGGCGGGGCACGGCTTCGCCGAGCTCGACGCCGAGGACCGCACTCGTGCGCGCTCCGATCAGCACTTCCCCTCCGACGTGGCGGTGCTCGAGCCGGGCACGCCAGTTGGCGCGCTCGTGCGCTGGCTCCGTGAGATGGCGCGGGGCGACGCGCACGTCGATCGCTTCGTGCGCGCCTACGTTCCTGCGCCCGGCGTGGACGCGCCCGGCGTGGACGCGCCCGGCGTGGACGCGGTCGGCGTGGACGCGGTCGGCGCAGGGCCGTCCACCCCCGGCAGCGCAGCACCGCTCTTCCTTTCGGTGCTGCTCCGCACCCAGGGACGCCGCGCCGCCACGCTGCAGGAGTCTCTCCTGTGCCTCGCCGCGCAGACCTGTGACGATTTCGAGGTCCTCACCCTCCTCCACGACGGCGACGAGCGCAGCGCCGACTCGGTGCGCGAGCTCGTCGAGGAGTTCCACGAGTCGTTCTCCCGCCGCGTACGGGTGGTGAGCGTCTCGGGAGGGGGGCGGTGCCGACCGCTCAACGAGGGAGCCCTGCTCGCCCGGGGGGAGTACCTGGCGATGCTCGACGACGACGACCTCGTGCTCGCCGACTGGGTGGAGACCTTCCGCGACGCTGCCCGGCGCGCCCCGGGCCGTGTGGTGCGCACCGGGGTCGCCAACCAGCGGATCGAGGCTCGCCCCGGCAGATGGGACGGCGAGGACGGCTACGAAGTCGT
>JAJYGW010000082.1 GCA_021790615.1 Actinomycetes bacterium
GTGGAGCTCGAGGTTGCAGCCGACGCCGCAGTACGGGCAGACGGTCCGGGTCACCTCCTGGCGGCTCTCGTCCCACTCGCCGGCGGCCCGGAGGTCGTGCTCGCTCACGAACATGAGCGCGCCGGTGGGGCAGACGGCGATGCAGTTGCCGCAGTACACGCAGGCTGAATCGGGGAGCGCCGCGTCGAACTCGGTCGAGATCCGGGCGTCGAACCCCCGCCCGGCCACCGCGATCGCAAAGGTGTTCTGGGCTTCCTCCCCGCAGGCCTCGACGCACTTGTAGCAGAGGATGCACTTCGCGTAGTCCCGCACGTACTGGTCGTTGTCCCGCTTGACGGGCTGGGCCGTCGTCGCGGCCTTCCCGTCTGCCGGGGGATCGTGGTGGCCCGCGTGGGCGTGGTCCCTGTCGGCCGCCGGCGCCGGGGGTCCGTGGCGCTCCGGGCGGGCGCCGTACTCTTCGATCCAACGGTGGACGTCGCCACCGGCCGTGGAGAGGTCGACCGAAGAGGCGAGCAGCTCGAGCACCATCCTCCGGCTGGCGCGGACACGCGCAGAGGACGTCTGGACCACCATGCCCGGCGCCACCGGGCGCGAGCAGGAGGGCACGAGCGCCCGTGAGCCCTCCAGCTCGACGACGCAGACCCGGCACACGTTCACCGGCGTGAGCGTCTCCAGGTAGCAGAGCGTGGGGACCTCGACGCCGCGGGCGCGGCACGCCTCGAGGACCGTCGAGCCCTCCGGGACGCTGACCTGCTCCCCGTCGATGGTGACCTGCACGCTCCGACGCAACGTCAGGGGGGTCGGCGCGGGCGCGGACGTGCTCATCGTCTCCTCCCGTTCGAGGTGTGCGCTCCGTCGCCGATCAGGCCCTGGCGCAGCGCGGAGGTCACGGCGCTGCTCGCAGTCTGCCCGAGCCCGCAGATCGACGCGTCCCGCATCACCTGGTCGAGGTCGGCCAGGAGGGCCAGCTCGTCGTCGACCGACCCGAGCGGCCGGCCGGAGGCCAGGCGGGCGACGGCCTCCTCCTGGCGCTGCGTGCCGACCCGGCAGGGCACGCACTGGCCGCAGGACTCGTCGCGGAAGAACCGCACCACGCGGCCGACGAAGGTGTTCATGTCGACCGTGTCGTCCAGCACCACCACCACCCCCGAGCCGAGCGTCGTGCCGGCCGCGCGCGCTCCCTCGAAGGACAGGGGGAGGTCCAGGTCGCCGGGCCCCACGAAGCTGCCGGCGGCGCCTCCGAGCAGCACTGCGCGGAGCGGACGACCGCCCGCCACCCCTCCCGCCATGTCCAGCAGAGCCCCGAGGGTGGTCCCCATCGGGACCTCGTAGAGCCCGCGGCGCGCGACGCGGCCCGACAGGCAGAACAGGCGGGTCCCGGTGGAATCGGCCGTCCCCAGCTCTGCGTACGCGCTCGCGCCGATCGCGAGGACCTCGAGCACGCAGAGCAGCGTCTCGACGTTGTTCACCCCGGTGGGCTTGCCGAACAGGCCCCGGTCCACGGGGAATGGCGGCTTGTTGCGGGGCTCCGGCCGGCGACCCTCGAGCGAGTTGAACAGCGCGGTCTCCTCGCCGGCGATGTAGGCGCCGGCCCCCCGCCGCACCTCGATGTCGAAGGCGATCCCCGAGCCCATGACGTCGATGCCGAGGAGGCCCCGGCCCCTGGCTTCGGCGGCGGCGTGCTCGAGGCGGGCCGCGGCGAGGGGGTACTCGCCCCGCAGGTACACGAACCCCTTCTCGGCGCCGGTGGTGACGCCGGCGACGGTCAGCGCCTCGACGAGCGCGTAGGGGTCGTGGTCGAGCAGGACCCGGTCCTTGAACGTGCCGGGCTCCGACTCGTCCGCATTGGCCACGAAGTAGTGCGGACGCACCGGGTTGCGCGCGACCGCCTCCCACTTGGCGCCGGTCGGGAAGGCGGCGCCGCCGCGCCCGAGCAGCTTGGCGTCCTTCAGCAGCGAGACGACCTCTTGCGGGCCGATCTCGAGCGCCCGGCGGAGCCCCTCGTAGCCGCCGGCTGCCCGGTACGCGTCGATCGACGTGGGGTCCACCCTCCCGACCCGGCGAAGCAGCCGGGTCCCCTCCGCGCCGGCCTGGGGCACGAGGGCGAGGGGGACCGAGAGGTCGGCGGGAACGAGGTCGGCGCCGAGGGCTGCGAGACGGTCCAGGTCGCCGGGGGCGAAGGGCGCCAGCGACGCCCGGCCGCCGCGCTCTCCTGCCGCCTGGACGAGCGCGGCGGACCCGTGCTCGCAGTGGCCGAGACACGGGCTCGGGCGCCACGTGACGGCCGTGCCCGACCCCGCAGGCCCGTAGCGGCGCGCCAGTTCCCCCGCCGGGTCGCCGCCGGACGCCGCGAGACACGCCACGTCGTCGCAGACGTGGACGACGACCGGGGGCCCCGGCTCGAAGGTGAAGAGCGCGTAGGCGCTCGCCACCCCGTACGCCTCAGCCGGCGGCAGGTCGAGGCGGGTGCAGAGATAGCCGAGCCCGGCAGGGGTGATCCAGCCCACCCGCTCCTGGAGGGCGTGGAGCGCCGGCAGGAGGAGGTGGCGCCGGCTGCGGGCGAGGGACAGGCCGCCGACGGCGACGTGCCCGTCGAGCGGGGTGCGCCTGCCCCCGAACCATCCCGATTCGGGCGGTCCGAGGACCGAGTCCACCGCGAGCCGCTCGTCGGCGCTCGGGGCCGCCTCGGTCGTGCGCAGGTCCATCAGGCGACTCCGGCCCCGGCGACCGCGGTCCCGGCTCCGACGCGCTCGGTCAGCCGGTCGACCCGGATCGCGGTGGCCTTGAACTCGGCCGTGCCGGACTTCGGGTCCCAGGTGTCGAGGGTGAGCACGTTGGTGTCGACCTGGTCGGGGAAGTGCAGCGTCAAGAACGCAAGCCCCGGGCGCAGCGTCCGGTCGAGGTGGACGCCCACGGTGATCGAACCCCGCCGTGAGCTCACCTGCACGAGCTCGCCCTCGGCAACCCCGAGCGACGCCAGGTCCTCGGGGGAGAGGCCCAGCATCTCGGGCCGCCGCAGGGGCGAGGCGTAGCCGCCGCTCTGGACGCCGGTGTTGAACGAGTCGAGCCGGCGCCCGGTGGTGAGCCGGA
>JAJYGW010000097.1 GCA_021790615.1 Actinomycetes bacterium
TTCGAACGGCGGCACCTCGACCATCCCATCGCGCATCACCGCGGGGAAGAAGTGGGGCGTCGCCTTGCCGTTCGAGTCGAACTGGAGGTCGTGGAGCATGAGGCCGAAGGCGACCACCTCCGCGGCATCGACACCCGCACGCGCGGCGAGCAGCGCCACGACCTCGCCGGACACGACCTCGCCGGGACCCGCCTCGTCGAGCCCCGTGATGGGGTCGAGCTGGCCCTGCGGGTTGAGCACCAGGCCCCGCTCGTTGACCTCGCGATCGAGATGGATGGCGAGCTGGGCGAGATGACAGACCGGCTCGTCGAGACGGACCAGAACCTCGGGACCGCCGCGCCGAAGGGCGAGGCGCCCCGAGACACCGAGGTCCCGCCCGAGCCAGCTGTTGCGCAGCACGCCGCCGTAGGGTTCGACCGCGAGCTGTCGCAGCCCCTCGCGGCCGAGCTCGGGCCGCGGGCGCAGCCGCAGGTTCGGGCTGTCGGTGTGTGCCGCGACGACCCGGAACCCGTCTACAGCGCGCACTCCCTCCGGCACCAGCCAGGCGACCAGCGCGCCGCCACGGCGGAGGAAGAACGCCCCTGGTCCCGCGGGCCAGGCGTCGGCCTCGGAGAGCTCGAGCGCCCCCACCGAGGCGAGCAGCTCCGCAGAGGCCGCCACCGCGTGGTAGGGCGACGGCGAGGCCTCGAGGTAGGCGAGCAAGCCCGCCAGGACCGGCTCGGCGGGGCGTCCGGTGTCGGTGCTCAGCGCATGATCTCCTCGATGCGGGACATCGTCACGTCGTCGAGGCGGCCGAGGACGTCGAGCGCGCCGAGGTTCTCGTGCACCTGCTCGGGACGGCTCGCACCGGTGATGACCGTCGAGACGTGGGGGTTCTTCACGCACCAGGCCAGCGCGAGCTGGGCGAGGCTGCAGGAGAGCTCCTCGGCGAGGCCGCCGAGCGCACGGACCTTCGCGTTGGCGTCCGGATCGGTCAGCCGGTCGCGGAGCCACTCGTAGCCCGGGAGCGTCGCCCGGCTCCCCTCGGGGATGCCATCCACGTACTTGCCCGACAACAGCCCGCTCGCGAGGGGGCTCCAGGTCGTGAGCCCGAGGCCGATGTCCTCGTACAGCCGGGCGTACTCCTGCTCGACGCGCTCGCGGGCGAAGAGGCTGTACTGCGGCTGTTCCATGACGGGCTTGTGGAGGTGGTGACGCTCGGCGATCTCGTAGGCGGCGCGGATCTCGTCCGCCGACCACTCCGAGGTCCCCCAGTAGAGGGCCTTGCCCGCGCTCACCATGTCCGACATCGCCCAGACGGTCTCCTCGATCGGGGTCTCGGGGTCCGCCCGGTGGCAGAACACGAGGTCCACGAAGTCGAGGCCGAGGCGGTCGAGCGAGCCGTCGATCGCCTGGGAGAGGTACTTGCGGTTGAGCGTGTTGCGCATGTTGACCGAGTCGTCGAGTCCCCAGAAGAGCTTGGTCGACACGACGTAGCGCTGGCGGGGCCAGCCGCGTTCGGCGAGGACCTTGCCCATGATGCGCTCGGAGTCGCCTCCCGCGTACGCCTCGGCGTTGTCGAAGAAGTTGACCCCGGCCTCGTAGGCGACGTCCATACACGCCCCAGCGAGGCCCGTGTCGAGCTGCGCCCCGAAGGTCACCCAGGATCCCAGGCTCAAGACACTGACCTTGAGCCCGGCGCGACCAAGCCTGCGGTACTGCATCGTCATGGCGTCACTCCCTTGCGTCTAGACCGCTTCGTGCGGGTCCGCTGCGCCCGAGTGGGCGTTCGGGTCGGCTGGACCGTCTGCCCCGCCTCAGGCGGTCGGGAAGGAGCTCACCAGCTCCACCAGGGTCCGCACCGCGAAACCGGTCCCGCCCTTGCGAAGGTAGTGGCGGTCCTTGTCCGTGAAGGCCGGCCCTGCGATGTCGAGGTGCGCCCACGGCCGGCCGGCCACGAACTTCTGGAGCAACAGGCCGGCCGAGAGCGCTCCGGCCTGCCCGGTGGCGCCGATGTTCTTCATGTCGGCGATGCTCGACTCGATGTGCTCCTCGTACTCCTCCGGCAACGGGAGCGGCCAGAAGACCTCCCCCGCTCGCGCCCCGGCTGCGCGGATCTGCGCTGCGAGCTGTTCGTCGTTGCCCATGAGCCCGGCGATCGAGTCCCCGAGCGCGACGACGCACGCACCCGTGAGCGTGGCGAGGTCGACGATCGCCGCCGGAGCCTCCTCGGCTGCGAGGCTGAGCGCGTCGGAGAGGATGAGCCGCCCTTCGGCGTCGGTGTTCAGCACCTCGACCGTCTTGCCGTTGCGGGCCGTGAAGACGTCGCCCGGCTTCGTGGCACTCCCCGAGGGGAGGTTCTCCGTGAGCGGCGCATAGCCCACCACCCGCACCGGCGCACCGACCTGCGCGATCGCCACCATCGACGCCACCACGGCAGCGGCACCGCTCATGTCGCACTTCATGGTCATCATGCCGGTGGGGGGCTTCAACGAGAGGCCGCCCGAGTCGAACGTGATCCCCTTCCCGACGAGCGCGACGAGGGGTGTCTCTGCGGTCGCGCCCTCGGGCTCGTAACGCAGGCGCACCAGCCTCGGGGGCTGGGTGGAGCCGGCCGCGACGGCGAGCAACCCACCGAGACGCTCGGCGACGATGCGCGCCTCGTCCCATACCTCGACGCCGAGCCCTGCGGCGCGCGCCGCGACCGAGGCGCGCTCCGCGAAACGGCTCGGTGGGAGCGAGCCGGCCGGCTCGTTCACCAGGTCCCGAGCAAGAGAGGTGGCCTCTGCGACGATGCGACCGCGGCGGACCCCCTCGGCCGCCTCGTCCCGGGCTGCGTCGCCGACGAGGATCGCAACCCGCGTGAGCGTCGGGGGGCGGTGGTCGGACTTGTAGGCGTCGAAGCTGTAGGCGCCGAGGAGAGCACCCTCCGTCACGGCCTGGGCCACGTCCGAGACGCTTGCGTCGGGGACGAGGCCGCCGAGCTCGCCGAGCACGAAGGTTGCGTGCGGGCCGTGTGCCGCTGCCCGCACGAGCGCGCCGCCAGCCCTGCGGAGCGCGTCGAGCGTCAACGCAGCGGGCTTGCCGATCCCGAGTGCA
>JAJYGW010000242.1 GCA_021790615.1 Actinomycetes bacterium
GGTGACCTTGGAGCGGAGCTCGTCGTCGAGCCGGATCTGCCAGGGGGCGCCCGGCGTCAGCTGGGTGCCGGTGATGAAGCCGTCGGCGAGCCAGCGATAGATCGTGCCGATCCCGACGCCGAGCTCGCCCGCGGCAACCGTCACGCTCACCATCGCGTCACTCTGCCCGTCGGGTGTGACAGTCGCTGCGTCGCCGGCGCGGATGTGATGACGGTGACGCAGCTCGTTGACTCGGGCCTTCGTGTAGGCGAGCCCTGAGCCGGTGCGCCGGTGCTGGCGGCTGAGGATCGTCGCGATCGTCGCGTCGTCGTAGTGCTCGGCGAGGCGCCGCACGAGCTCGACAGTGCTCTCGTCGGTCTTCCGCCACGGTGCGCCGAGCCTCGGAAGCTCAACCGTCGTCCTCGTCGTCGCTCCGCCCTCCCAGCACAGCTGCAGCTCTGCTCGGCGTGCCTCGCGGTCCACGGTGACCATCACCTCGACGAGCAGCATTCGCAGCAGCTGCTTGCGCTCTCGGACCGTCGTGCTCTTCGCCTCGAAGACGGCACGCAGATCCGCCCCCGCCTCTTTCAGCCAAGCGATCTCCTCCGTGCCGAGCTCGCTTTGATGCCGGGGCCGCTCGGCCGTCAGTGCCGCCTCGGCGTCACCGACCGCCGTCAACCTCCGTTCCCACTCGGCTTCGAGCGAGCGGGCGACGAGGCGGTTCTCCGGCTCGCAGGCGTCGAACTGGCGGTGGGCTCGCTCGGCCTCATAACGGGTGCGCTCGAGCGCGGCCTCGAAGAGCGCGAGGCGCGTCGAGCGGGCGGCGTCGGCCTCGGCGAGCGCCTTCAGGGTGGCCTCGAGCCGGGTCGGCTGCAGCGCCGCGAACACCTCGTCGATCACCGCTCGCTCGATGCCACGGCCGCCAAAGCTCTGGCAGGTCGGGCCGATACAGGCAAAGGGCTCGGAGAGGCTGCACACGTAGCGTGACGAGACGCCGGGGCTCGCCGAGCCGGGCGGGGGCTTCGAGCCTGAGTAGCCGACCCGCATCATCCGCCCGCAGCGTCCGCACCGGAGCAACCCCTGGAGCAGCGCGGAACCCTCGCGGGGCGCCCCGCCGCCTTCGCCCTTCGGCGCCGCGCTGTTCGCGGCGAGGCGAGCGAGATTCGCCTCGAAGGTCTCAAAGCTCACGTAACCCGGGTGGTGGTCGCGGATGAGGACCGACCACTTGTCCGGTTCCCGCTTGTGGCGCTTGCGGGTCACACACAGTCCGTCGGGGCCGATCTCGTGCACCGTGCGCGTCCGCCCGAAGGCGAAGGCGCCGGCATAGCAGGGGTTCGTGAGAACGTTGTAGACGCTCGCGAGCGTGGGACGGGCCCATTCGACGCGGCCCTTCGGCCGCCGCCGTGGCAGGTCGAGACCGTCCCCGAGGAACGAAAACAGCACCTGGCGGGCCGAGCCGAGCTCCTCGAAGCGACGAAAGATCGTCGTGACCGCCTCCCGCTCGGCCTCGTCCCGGCAGAGGACGACCTTGTCCTCGGCGTCGTAGTCATAGCCAACGGGAAGGGGAACCCGCAGATCGCCCTTTTGTGCCTTGTGTCGCATCCCGGCGAGCAGGCGTCCCCGCAGCAGGTGCAGCTCGGCCTCGGACATCGTCCCCTTCAGGCCGAGCAGCAGCCGGTCGTTATGGTCGCTCGGGTGATAGAGACCGTCCGCGTCGGCGATCAGGGTGTCGGTGAGCGAACAGAGGTCGAGGAGCTGATACCAGTCGGCGTTGTTGCGGGCGAGACGGGAGACCTCGATGCCGAGCACGAGGCCGACCTCGCCGAGGCCGACCGCCGCGACGAGGCTCTTGAACCCCTCCCGGGTGGTCGACTCCGATCCCGAGCGGCCGAGGTCCTCGTCGACGACGACCACCTTCGCAAGATCCCAGCCGAGCTCGACCGCCCGACGGGAGAGCTCATACTGTCGTTCGAGGCTCTCGGTGTTCTCATGCACCTGCGCCATCGAGCTCTGTCGCACGTAGACGACCGCTTGTCGGCGCCGATGGTCGAGGGTGATCTTGCCTGCATCCTTCATGCCATCTCCTCTTCGACAGTGCCCGAGACGACGCGGGCAACGAGTCGGGCGAGCAGGGCCAGGACCCGGCCCTTCGTGACCTCGGGCAGGCCGGCCCACACCTCGGTGCGGGTGGGCGCGGCGAAGGAATCCAGCCGCAGCTGGGTGGACTGGGCTATGTTGAGCCTGCGCAAAGGCTCACCTCCTCGGTTCGGTGGCACGTCCGAAGAGGCTGAGCCTATGTGCGTCTTTGGGTCCGGCCGGGGATCGACGCGATGGCACCGCGGTGGCGGGACTGAGCGGCGTGAGCAGCTCATGAAGAGGCGCGAGACGACGGGCACCAGAGAGACGGTTCGGGCAGTGCCACCGCGACACCATCAGCGGACCAAGGAGACGAACGCCGGTGGCGCGCGTGCCCGGCGTCTCGGGAAGCGGCAGCAGGAAGCGTGGCACGCGGCCGGCGTCGAGACACGCGTCACGTCTTCGTTCGAAGCACGGAGAGCGAGCACGTCGACGCCGGCGCTGAGGAGCACCGAAACGGCGAAGAGCAACGGGAAGAGCCTCACGACGCATCCGCCGCGAGCCGATCCTTCAGCCGTTCCACGTGCGCCCGCAGGCTGCGCAGGCCTTCCAGAGAGAGCGTGCCCGTGGCCAGCTCGCCCAACGGGTCGGCACCCGCGAGCTCGGTCTCCTCGACCCGCACCCGACCCGAATGGCCGTCGGGGAGCATGACCACGAGCCAGATGTTGCCGTTCCAGCGATGTGCGCTCTCGACCCGAACAAGCTCGCCAACCAAAGGATGGCGCCGGCTCGTCAGCCGGACATCGGCTGGAAGCCCGGCCTGAATGTGTTGCAGTCTGTCGTCCACTTGAAGTCCGACTTCGCCATGAACCACGCTCCGGTGCAGAACTTCTTCGGCAACTGGCTCTGGTGGCTCGCGTCGTCGCTCGCCTACAACGTGGCCCGCTGGCTCCGGGTGCTGGCGCTTCCCGAGTCCTTTGCCACCTGTCGGGGCAAGCGCCTGCGCACGAGCTTTCTCAACGT
>JAJYGW010000073.1 GCA_021790615.1 Actinomycetes bacterium
CCTTCTCGCTCCGAAGCTCGCCCGTCAACGTGAACTACCGCTACACGGGCGCCGAGGTGGCCGAGATCCTTGCCGTCACCCATGCGCCGGTGCTGGTCCACGATGCGCCGGGGCGGCCGGCCGCCTTCGACGCAGCAGCACGGCATCCGGGCGTCGTCCTCGTCGAGCTCCCGGGAGACGGCCCGAGCGGGGAACGGCTCGAGCCGGCTGCAGGCCAGCTCGAGCCCGGCGCGGGCCAGCTCCATCCCGACACGGGACAGCTCGGACCGAGAGCGGGCCAGCTCCAGCCCGACACAGGACAGCTCGGACCGAGATCGGGTCGGCTCGAACCGGGAGCGGGTCGACCCGGGTCCAAGCCCTACCGCTACGAGGATCTCCTCGAGCGGGGTGGCAAGGCCCCCCGAGGAGGTCGGGCGACCTCGGGCGAGGACGTCTTCCTCATCTGCACGGGTGGCACGACCGGGCGGCCGAAGGCCGTGATGTGGCGCCAGCGGGACCTCGCGGGGTGGCTGCGGTGGCTGACGTGGGAGCTCGCGGGGCTCCCGTTCCCCCCCGACGCCCGCGGCGCCGCCGCCGTTGCCGGCGAGGCGCGCCGGACCGATCGCGCGCCAGTGACCCTGCCCGCCTGTCCGCTCGTCCACGGCACTGCGTTCTTCTTCTCGATCGCAACGCTCGTGACGGGCGGGACCGTAGTGCTCGACCCGCTCGGCCACTTCGACGCCGGCGAGGTGATCGCACGCTGCGCCCGAGAACGCGTCACGCAGCTCGTCATCGTCGGCGAACCCTTCGCATCTCCCCTCCTCGCCGCCCTGCGGCCCGCGAGATCGCCCCGCCGGGCGTCCGACCCGCCCCGCTCACCGGAACGCCCGGGTCCGCCCTCGCCTCCGCCACTCCCCGCGCTCCGGCGCGTCTTCTCGTCGGGTGGCACCTGGAGCGCGGCGAACAAGACCGCCCTCGCGGCGGTGACCGGGGCGACCATGATCGACATGCTCGGTGCGAGCGAGGGGGGGCCCTTCGGGATCGAGATGGTGGCACCCGGGTCCGGCGCAACCGGCAGGTTTCGCATGACCGAGCGGGCGAGTGTCCGGAAGCCCGACGGGACGGCGGTCGTGGCCGGGTCGGGAGAGGCCGGCCTGGTCGCCATCCGCCCGCCGATCCCCCTCGGCTACCTGGACGACCCCGACGCCACCGCCCGTACCTTCCCCACCTTCGAGGGCACCCGCTTCTCCGTGCCCGGCGACTGGGCCATCCCCGAGGCAGACGGCACCCTCACGCTGCTCGGCCGGGGCTCGAGCTGCATCGTGACGGGGGGAGAGAAGGTCTATCCCGAAGAGGTCGAGGGGGTGCTCGAGACACTCGGAGTGGTCGCCGACGCCGTGGTAGCCGGCGCGCCCGACGACCGCTTCGGCCAGCGGGTCGTCGCACTCGTCGTGCCGGCCGGACCTGCCGCCGCGCTCAGCCCGCCGGAGCTGCTCGAGCAGGTTCGCGCCGGCGCAGCTCCGCGCCTCGCCGGCTACAAGCTGCCCCGCGAGGTGATCGTCGTGCCGGCCATCCGGCGCCAGCCCTCGGGCAAGCCGGATCGAGCGTGGGCCGGCGCGATCGCGGCCCGCGACCGCCACGGAGCCCTCCCAGTGCTCGACGACGCCGACATCCGGTCCGGCCACCCGACCACGGGGCAGCGTCAGCCACCTACCGAACGAAGTACCAGCTCTCGGGATCCAAGAAGCCGATCGGCTGGAAGGTGAAGCCCCGGAGCCGGGTACTCACGACCGTGGGTATGCCCTGGTAGGGCGCGTAGATCACCGGGAGGTCCGAGGCCGCGAAGTTCTGATACGCGTCGAGTGCCCGCTGTGAGTCCGCCGCTGGCGCCACGTGCGTCGCACCGATGAGCGCGTTCATCTTCGAGCTCGAGTAGCTGCCGGCGTTCGATCCTGCTCCTGTCGCGAAGATCTCGCCGCCCGTCGGGTAGAAGTCGGGCTCGTAACCCCAGCTGTCTGCCCACGCGGCGATCTCCCAGGAGCAGCTCGCCTGGGATGCGCTGCACGGCGCCGCAGCGGACAGCACCTCGTTGAGCCCCTCGGTCTTGAGCTGGACTCTCACCCCCGCTGTCGCCGCCACCGACGCCAGGTTCTCCATCGATGCCGAGAAGGAAGCGTCGCCGGTCTGGTAGAGCAGGGTGAACGCGAGGGGCTGGTTCATCTTGATTCCTGCACCGCACTTCGTCGGGTCGATGCAGGTGGAAGTGCCGCCCGGCACGATCTTCCAACCGTGCGCCTCGAGAATCGCCTTTGCGCTCGCGACGCTGAAGGGATAGGGGTTCGCGCGCTCGAAGGAGTCCGCGAAGGGGTTCGGTGGCTCGATCGGCACCGGGCCGTAGCTCGGCGTCGCTGCGCCGTGGTAGAACGCACTGTTCCAGCCTTCCTGGTCGACCAGGTGCTGGAACGCCTGGCGGAAGTAGAGCTGGCGGAAGATCGGGCCCACCGTCGGGTTGTTGAAGTTGAGGGGGAGATAGCCGAATCCATACCCGTAGACCACCTCCTCCCGATACCCCAGCCCGGTCACCGTCGCCGCCGTGGCCAGGTCGTGCAGGGGGATGTAGCCGATCGTGAGCGCCGAGGGGCCGGTCCGGAGCACGTTGTACTCCGCGTCCGAGGTCGTGTAGGGCAGCTCGACGAACTTCGAGATCTTCGGCTTCACCGGTCCGGTGTAGGACGGGTTCGGGACGAAGGTCGCCTGGCCGGTCGACGTGAAGCTCTGGAGCTTCCACGGCCCGTCGATCACCGTCCAGATCGGCGAGGTCGTGTACGTCGAGATCGTCGTCGCGGACTTGGTGAGGTAGTTGTAGACGGCCGCGCAGCCCGCCGTCGAGGTCGTGGTCATCGAGCAGGTGCCCGCCGTGTGCGGCCCGGTGACGTCCCAGGCCGCGGGCATCGGGGTGATCTGGGAGAGCTCGTTGTAGGTGAACCAGGTCGGGTTGTACGACCCGTTCAGCGTGAACTCGACCGTCGTCGAGTTGAGCGCCTTGTACGAGACGACGTTGTCGGGGAAGGAGCCCTTCACGTACCCGGCCCAGTTG
>JAJYGW010000197.1 GCA_021790615.1 Actinomycetes bacterium
CTCACTGTGACGGGGGAGGCCGAGGTAGAGCTCGTCCTCGCCACCGCGAACCCGGACAAGGCGGCGGAGGTGCGCGACATCCTCTGCTCCGTGCTCGGTGCCGGGATCGTTCTCCACGGCCGTCCCGCAGACGTGCCCGAGGTGGCGGAGACGGGTGACACGCTCGAGGAGAACGCCCGCCTGAAAGCAGTGGCGCTGGCGGCGGCGACCGGCCTCGGCGCAGTCGCAGACGACACGGGACTGGCCGTCGACGCTCTCGGGGGCGCGCCTGGCGTCTATGCCTCGCGGTATGCGGGAGAGCACGCGACCTATGCCGACAACGTCGCGAAGCTCCTCCGGGAGATGGAGGGGGTGGGGGAGCGAAAGGCGCGCTTCTCGACGGTCGCGTACGCCGTCCTGCCGGACGGAACAGAATTCTCGGCCGTCGGCGACGTCGAAGGCGTCATTTCGCTGGCGCCTCGGGGAGATGGCGGTTTCGGGTACGACCCGGTCTTCGTCCCGGCCGAGGGGGACGGGAGGACCTTCGCCGAGATGTCCCCTGCTGAAAAGCACGATCTGTCCCACCGCGGCCGCGCCTTTCGCGCGCTGGCTGGGCTGCTGGCCGCCCGACGACCTGAGCGCCGCTAGGGAGGCCTACCAACCGCGGAGGTCGATGAGCCAGGTGTCGAGCACCTCGGCGTCGCCGACGGCCTGGCCCGCCGCAGCGTCGAGGAGCCTGTCCACGATGTGCAGCCGGTCGTGGTAGGCGAGCGTCGGGTCGACGTGCGCGGGCTGGACCAGGACGCGGCTGCCCACGCTCATCGCCGGGGCGAACGTGAGGTGCTCGTCCGAGCAGAACCAGACATCGGCACCCGTTATGGACGGGTTCCCGTGATCCATGCCGAGGGACTTGAGCCCGCAGTCGGCGACCGCGTGCCTCCCGTGGCTCGAGATGACGGTCGCGAGCACGTGGACCGCCTGGTGGAAGGGCAGCCCCAGCTTCGCGTATGCCGTGTCCATCAGGGCGTACGATCCGGCCTGGATCTCCGTCGCCCAGGTGTTGAAGGCGTAGGTGCCGGTCCCACCGCCCGAGATGATCGGACCACCGACCAGCTCGGCAGCGCGCATGAGGAGCTCCATGGAACGCCGGCACCCCGCCGCCCGCTCCTCCGCCACCGTCAGGCCTACGACGTGGCCCTCGTAGCCCATGACTCCCTCGACACTGAGCCCCAGCCGCCTCGCGGAGTCCGCCAACCGGGCGGCATCGTCGGGATCGCAGCCACAGCGCGGCAGGCCGACGTCGACGTCGACGAGCACCTCGTGGACCCCGCCGCGGGCAGCAGCGTGAACGGTCTCATCGGAGTCGACCGCCACGATGACACGGTGTCCCTCGTCCACGAGGCTGCCGATTCGCCGGCAGTCGAGGACCTCGTTCGCCAGGAGCAGGTCCGCGCCGAGGCCGGCCGCGGCCATGCCCTCGCACTCGCGGATGGTGGCGCACGTGAAGCCGTGGTGGCCCGCCTCGTACTGGCGTCTCGCGAGCTCTGTGCACTTATGCGCCTTCACGTGCGGACGAAGCCGCGGGCCTGGCAGCGCCGCCGACATCTCCTCGATGTTGTGCTCGAAGGTGGCGCGATCGACGACGAGGGAGGGCGTCTGCAAGTCACCGACACGCATTCGGCGAACGGTAGTGGGAGTAGCGTTGCCGCGGTGGCAGTCGATCACAGCGCCACCATGGACGACGTCACCCTCGGCATCGACATCGGCACGAGCTCGGTCAAGGCAGTCGTGGCGCGACCGGACGGGACCGTCGTCGCCCGCCGCAAGATCGCGAGCAAGATCGGATTCCCGACCTCGGAGCGCATGGAGCACGACGCACGCCGGGCGTGGCGGCTCGCCCCGCGCCGCGTCATGAGCGACCTCAGCCGCCTCGGCGTGTCGGAGCCGCGGGCGATCTGCGTCGCCGCGCTCGTCCCCTCCCTCGTCGCCGTGGATGGGCGGGGCGTACCGGTCTCCCCCGGCCTGCTCTACGGGGACACCCGGGGCACGGTGCCGGCCGAGATCTCCTCCATGCCGGTCGGCCGAGCGCCGGAGCTGCTCCGCCAGCTCGTGGCCTCCGAGCCCGGGGCCGCCGGATACTGGCCGGTGCAGGCCGTCGCGAACTACTCGCTCGGGGGGGTCGGCGCCATCGACGTCACGACGGCCATCGCGATGTCGCCGCTGTTCGACGGCGCAGGGTGGGACGTAAGCCTGTGCGCGCAGGCCGGCTGCCTCCCCGAGACCCTGCCCGAGGTCGCCGGACTCGCCGAGCCGATCGGCAAGGTCAACAACGCCGTCCTCGCATCGGGCATCGTCGACACCCTGGCGGAGCAGATCGTCTCGGGCGCCGTCGAGGTCGGCGACGTGCTCGTGATCTGCGGGACGACACTCGTCATCTGGGTCGTCTCAGACGAATGGCGCGAAGTGCCCGGGCTGTGGACCGTGCCCCACACGGTGCCGGGTCGCACGCTCATCGGCGGCGCCAGCAACGCCGGTGGCATGTTCCTCGACTGGGCAACGAAGTTCACCGGCTCCGCGCCCGGCGCCACGCTCCCCTCGAGCATCCCGGTCTGGGCGCCCTACCCCCGCGGGGAGCGGACGCCCTTCCACGACACCGCCCGCAGGGCATCACTGATCGGCCTCGAGCTGTCCCATGATCGGCCGCAGGTGAGGCGGGCGGCGTTCGAAGCGGCCGGTTTCGTCGTCCGCCAGCACATCGACCTCTCAGGGATCCGGGCGCGACGTGTTGTCGCCACCGGCGGTGGCACGAGCCGGCCGGAGTGGCTGCAGGCACTGGCTGACTGCACCCAGCTGCCGGTGGACGTCGCGGCGGTGCCCGAGTGCGGTGCACTCGGAGCCGCTTATGTCGCCCGCCTGGCCGCCGGTCTCGAGTCCGGGCTGGACGGAGCGACGGCCTGGGCCCGGGTCGGCCGCCGTGTCGAGCCTGACGAGAGCTGGGTGGAACCGGCCGGCGCCCGCTATGAGATGTTCACCCAGCTCGTGGCGGGCGAGCGGCCGGTCGTCGGCAGCACCGTCGACCGAGCGTGAGTCCGATCGACTGAGCGACCTCGTCGCGAGCTTGGGTCAGCTGCCCTCTGCGAGGGCGTCGCCGATGGTGCCGAGGGGTGGGCTGCCGAGGCTCAGCAACGACTCGTGGAAACGGAGGTGGGAGTAGCGCGTGCCCCACTCGGCGATCGCCTCGTCCCGAAGGGCCAGGATCTCGAGCTTCCCCCATGTGTAGCGGCCGTACGTCGGGTCGTAGGTACCCCGGTTGGCCTCGGCGAGTGCCGCCGGTCCTCTGAGGAACGCATCGGTCTCGAAACGTCTCGTCGCCTCCTCCAGTCCCATCGTCCCTCGATGGATCCCGAGGGCACACGCGAGGCGGGTCACGCGGAGGAGGGCCTCGAGCCAGACGCCGATCGCATAGCGCGGGTCGTCCGCCCTGAACCCCTCCTCGACGAGCAGCTCCTCGGCGTAGTGCGCCCAGCCCTCCACGAAGGAGGCGGAGGCGAGCGAGCGCCGGACGTCGGAGCGGGCGAGCTGCATGACGACCCGCTGGTGTGCGAAGTGCCCCGGCGTCACCTCGTGCGCCGTGATCGCCGGCAGTGTCGTGGCGCTGAACACCGACCGCCACTCGGCCTTCTCCCGGTCGCTCCAGGAGGGGTCGGGCGGGTTCACGTAGTACCAGGCAGCGGCCTCGTCCTCGTACGCGCCACCGGGCGACATCATCGCCATCGCCCAGCGGCGCGAATCCGGCGCCGGGCCGACGAGGCAGGTGCCACCGGGATCCGGGATGAGGTCGTGCTCGAGTGTGAAGTCCGTGATCTCGCCGATCAGCAAACGCGCCTGCTCGTAGATCCCGTCGTCGCCGGGATGGTCCGCGAGCAGCTCGGGGATCAGATCGCGCGGCCTCGCGCCCGAGCGGTAGCGGTCGCAGTCCTGTTCGAGACGCTCGCGCAGCCGGTCACGCTCGGCGTCGGCCCGGCTCTCGAGCCGGCCGAGGTCGACGGCCATGGCCTCTGAGTCGCCGAGGAGCCGGACCAGCACGCCGTCGCCGAGTGCGCAGTCATCGGTCCCGGTCGCGATCGCCTGCTGGAGTCGCTCGAGGAGGTGCGCCAAGGCTGCGAGCGCGTGCTCTTCCTCGACCCCGGTTGCCAGGCCTTGCGCGCCACCCTGCAGTGCCTGTGCGACCGGGGCCGGAATCCGGTCGAGCGACTCGAGCGAGGCGTCCACGGCCTCGGGCCACTTGGCGAGGTGGCGTCTTCGAGCCGCCTCGCGCTCGCCGGACGGCGCGTACTCACGGTTGTAGCAGGCGAGGTCGAGATTCTCGATGTGGGGGAGGGGATTCCAGCGATGGAGCTCCGCGGCCTCGTAGGCGGCACGCAGTCCTGCCTCGGCGGCCTGCAGGTGAGCCTCGTCGTGACGGTCCGAACTCCGCCCTGCTCCTGCTCGAGCAGTGCCCAGGCGGTCCAGTCCGGCACGGACGCCAGCGGGAGACAGGTCCATCACCTCGCCGTCGTAGTCGTGCACGCCCGCGTACTCACGGATCTCGGGAACGGTGAGGTCCCAGACGGCTCTCAGGCGAGGCGAGATCGAGTCCCTCACGGACGACCGAAGGGTCGGTGCAGACGACGACGCTCGAGATCCGGGTTCGGCCATGCCGAGCACGGTACCGTTGGGCATGGCGTCGCGGTACCGCTGCAATGCGTGCGGCAACCTCACGCCGTTCGACGTCGTGGCCACCAGGCGGACCAGGTCATTCCACCACTTCAGCGTCGGAGGAGCAGGTGGTCAGCTGACCCTGCGGGTGAAGCGAAGCTCCGGCAGGAGCCCTGCCTGGTGGAGCATCTTCATGGCGCGGGCCTCCGTCACGTCCACGATCACGGTCTCGGACTGAGGGCTCTCGCCGAGCAGGAACGAGACCACGCAGTCGTCACATGCGCTCGTGCCTTCGAGGCAGCAGTCGTCGCAGCTGATGGTGAGCTGGTCCATGGGGCCATGATGACAGAGGGGTGTAACACTCTCACCGTGCCGCACCTGCTCGTGACGAACGACTTCCCACCGAAGGTCGGTGGCATCCAGTCCTACCTGTACGAGCTGTGGCGTCGCCTGCCCTCAGACATGGCGACCGTCTACACGACCCGTTTCGCAGGGTCGCGCGAGTTCGACGAGGCGCAGCCGTTCCGCATCGTGCGCAGCCGGCACAGCGTGCTGCTCCCGACGCCGGCGACCGCCTCCGCAGTCAACCGGCTCGTAGACGAGACAGGGAGCGGGCTTGTGGTGCTCGACCCTGCGCTTCCCCTCGGGCTGCTCGGCCACATGCTGAGCCGCCCGCACGCCGTCGTGATCCACGGCGCCGAGGTGACGGTTCCCGGTCGCCTGCCGGTCACGAGGCAGCTGCTCGGCCAGGTGCTCCGCTCGGCCAGCTGGGTCGTGGCAGCGGGCGGGTACCCTGCCGCCGAGGCTCGGCGCAGCCTCGGTGACCGGTTGCCGCCGCTCACCGAGGTGCCACCTGGTGTCGACGTCGAGCGCTTCCGTCCGCTCGACGACCTGCAACGACGTGAGGCTCGCCGGCATCTCGGCCTCCCCGAGGACGCCGTGCTCGTGACGAGCATCAGCCGCCTGGTCCCGAGAAAGGGGATGGACGTGCTGATCCGAGCGATTGCTCGCCTGCGGGTGACCCGGCCCGACCTCGCTCTCGCCATCGGCGGCGCCGGGCGAGACGAGCGCCGCCTCCGGCTCGTGGCACAGACCGCCAGGGTGCCTGTCCACTGGCTGGGCCGGATCTCGGAGGAGGACCTGCCGCTCGCCTACGGCTGTGCCGACGTCTATGCCATGTGCTGCCGCGATCGCTGGGGAGGGCTCGAGCAGGAGGGTTTCGGCATCGTGTTCCTCGAAGCAGCAGCGAGCGGGGTACCCCAGGTCGCCGGTTCCAGTGGCGGGTCGGCCGAGGCCGTCGCCGACGGCGTGACGGGAGCCGTGGTCGGTCGTCCCCACGACCCGAGGGCGGTGGCTGCCGCGCTGCAACCGCTCGTCGACGACCCCGGATTGCGCGAACGGCTCGGGCTTGCGTCGCGCGAGCGGGCAGTCACGGAGTTCGCATATGACAAGGTGGCGCAGCGGCTCGAGCGGACGCTGCTCGAAGCCGGGGGATGAGCACGACGAGTGGGCGCGTCTGCGGGTACTGTCCCACCGGCACAGTCGAGTAGATCGATCAGGTCGACACCAGCATCGGATCGAGCCGAGCCGGCCGAGCGAAGGGAGGAGTAGGTGGCGGAGCAGACCACGGAACGCATGCTCGTGGACGCGACTCCCGAGCGGTGCTTCACCGTCGTCGCCGACATCGAGTCCTATCCCGAGTGGGTGGCCGACTTGAAGCGTGTGGACGTCCTCGAGCGTGACGCTGAGGGGCGCCCGGTCGTGGCGGCCTTCCGGGCAGCCGCCTTCGGTCGCTCGACCAGCTACACGCTCGTGTACGACTACTCGAAGGCACCCGAGGAGTTCGCCTGGGTGCAGCGTGACGGCGACCTCACGAACCGCCTCGACGGCTACTACCGGTTCCGGCCGACGCCGGACGGGCGCACGGAGATCACCTATCAGCTGGTGGCGGAACTCCGAGTACCCTTGCCGGGCTTCATCAAGCGGCGCGCGGAGGGAAACATCCTGCATGCGGCCGTGCGCGACCTGAAAGCTCGCGTCGAGTCTCGAGCGTGATCAGCGTCGGGCTCGACGTCGGGGGCACGAAGGTCCTCGGCGTCGCGGTCGACGCGTCCGGGACCGTCCTCGCGGAGGAGCGCCGGGCGACGCTTGACAGTGGCGCCGCCCTCCTCGACGACCTCGCGGACTTGTACCAGCACCTGGCAGCCGAGGCGTCAGAGCACGGTGGCGGGACTCGTCCGCCGGTCGGCGTCGGCGTGCCGGGGCTCGTTGACGCGAAGGGGACGCTCGTCTTCGCACCCAACCTGCGCGGCGCGAGCGGCACGGACATGCGCGCCGGCCTCGTCGCCCGCCTCGGGCAGGATCGCGCACCGGTCATCCAGGTCGACAACGACGCGACCTGCGCGGCGGCGGGGGAGTCAGCCTTCGGCGCTGGCAGCGGTCGCCCGGACGTGCTCTTCGTGATCCTCGGCACCGGTATCGGCGGCGGCATCGTCGCCGGCGGGCGGCTGCTCCGCGGCTCCGGGAACCTCTCGGGCGAGATCGGCCATGTCGTCGTCGATCCGCAGGGACCACCCTGCGGGTGCGGACGCCGTGGCTGCTGGGAGCGCTACGCGTCCGGCTCGGGCCTCGGGAGGATCGCCCGGGACTTCGCGCTCGCAGGGCGTGCTACCCGGATCATCTCGCTCGCCGGCGGGGACGCCGACGCGGTGAGGGGCGAGCACGTGATGCGCGCCCTGGCGGACGGTGACGAGCAGGCGGCCATCATCGTCGAGGAGTTCGCATGGTGGCTCGCTCTCGGTCTCGCGAACCTCGCCAACGTCCTCGATCCGCGGGTCATCGTGATCGGCGGTGGGTTGGTGCGGGCGGGAGAGGCGTTGTTGGGGCCGGTACGGGCGGCGTTTCTCTCGCAGATCGAAGGCGCGAACGTGCGGTCCGAGATCGAGATCGTGCCGGCATCGCTCGGAGACCGAAGCGGCGCGATCGGCGCTGCTGTGATCGGGTTCGAGGCGGCGGGAACCTCGATCCTCTCCACGTGAAGATCGGGGTCACGCTTCCGACGTTCTCGCCGGACGCCGGGGCCGTCCTCGACGCCGCACGGGGAGCCGAGGCGGCAGGTCTCCATGGCGTCTTCAGCTTCGACCACCAGTGGCCGCTCGGCCATCCGGAGCGCCCGTCCCTCTCGGTGCATCCCGTGCTCGGCGCCGTCGCGGCCGTGACGGAGGCCATAGGCGTGGGCACATTGGTGGCGAGGATCGGGATCCTGCCCGACGAGGTCCTCGTCGCCTCGATCGAGGGACTGCGCGCCATCGCCGGCGATCGGGTCATCGCCGGTCTCGGGACGGGCGACGAGGCGAGCGAGCCGGAGCACATTCGCTACGGACTCCCGTACCTGGGCGTCGCAAGCCGGCTCGAGCGCCTCAGAGCCGTTGTCGAGCGCCTTCGGGCCGCCGGGATCGAGACCTGGGTCGGTGGCGGCAGCGCCGCAACGAACCTGATGGCCCAGGCGGTGGGGGCGACCCTCAACCTGTGGGACGCCTCTCCCGAGCGGATCGCGAGGACGGTCGCGAAGTCGTCCGTCCCCGTCACCTGGGGCGGACCCGTCCCGGGGAGCGCGGGCGAAGCCGCGTCGCAGCTGAGGAACCTCGGCGAGGCGGGCGCGACGTGGGCTGTCTGGGCTTGGCCGAGCTCCCTCGAGCGCGTGTGCGAGGCGGCGGCGCTCGCCGGAGTCGAGCTCGGTGGTGCCGGACGTCAGTAAGGCTGAGGACGCCAGGACCTTCGGGACAGGGCCTTCTCGAGCGCTTCGGGGCCCCCGACTAACTTGAGGCGATGGAGCTCCGCCGCGTCACCGGCCTGCCGCCCTATGTCTTCGCCGAGATCAACGAGCTGAAGCTGCAGGCGCGCCGAGCAGGCGAGGACGTGATCGATCTCGGCTTCGGGAACCCGGACATCCCGTCCCCGTCCGTCGCCGTCGAGAAACTTGCCGAGGCCGCCCACAACCCCCGCAACCACCGCTATTCGGCGAGCCGCGGGATCCCGAAGCTGCGGCAGGCGATCGCGGACCTGTACGAGCGGCGTTTCGGAGTGGCGATCGATCCCGAGCGCGAGGTCGTCAGCACGATCGGTGCGAAAGAAGGGCTCTCGCACCTCATGTGGGTGCTGGTCGGCCCGGGAGACACCGCTCTCGTGCCATCGCCGTCGTACCCGATCCACATCTATGCGCCCCTGTTCGCCGGGGCGGATGTCCGGATGGTCCGACTGGAGGAGCTCGGCGCCGACGAGTCTGAGGCGGGAGACGCTCTCCTCGCCAATCTCGACGAGGCGTGGGAGTCCGCCTGGCCGAAGCCGCGCGTGGCGATCCTGTCGTTCCCGCACAACCCGACGACAGCCTGCATCGACTTCGAGACGATGCAGCGCCTCGTCGACTGGGCCCGTGAGAAGCAGGTGGTGCTCGTGCACGACTTCGCCTACTCCGACACGGCCTTCGACGGGTTCGCCCCACCGTCGATCCTGCAGGTCGAGGGCGCGAAGGAGGTGGCCCTCGAGCTCTACACGATGACGAAGTCGTTCTCGATGGCAGGCTGGCGGGTCGCCTTCCTCCTCGGGAATGCCGAGCTCGTACAAGCGCTGACGAAGCTCAAGAGCTACCTCGACTACGGCACCTTCCAGCCGATCCAGATCGCCGCGATCGTCGCGATGAACGAGGCGCCTGACTACCCGCGCTTCGTGAACGCCATCTACGAGTCGCGCCGCAACGCGCTCTGTGACGGGCTTTCCCGGATCGGTTGGGAGGTCGCTCGCCCGAAGGGGACCATGTTCGTCTGGGCGCGCATCCCCGAGGCGTACCGCGAGATGGGATCACTCGAGTTCGCCAAGTTCCTCGTGGCGGAGGGAAAGGTGGCCACCTCGCCCGGAGTGGGGTTCGGGCCCGGTGGTGACGGGTTCGTGCGTTTTGCCTTGATCGAGAACGAACAGCGGATCGCACAAGGTGTGCGGTCGCTCCGCAAGGCTTTGTCGAAGCTGTAGCCCTGTGCACCCGGCCTGCGTGATCCGCTACCTCGGCGTCGAGCCCGACGGCGGAACGGCTGTCGAATCTGCAACAGCTTCGTAACGGAACACCTTCCTCAGGGTTTGTGAACGTTGAGCGACGTTGCATGGCCCGCCTTCACGACACCGTGGTGCCGGAAGTAGCCTCGCCGCGGTGCTCTACGGGCTCATCAAGACGATCCTCCGCCCGATCTTCCGCATCCTCTGGCGGGTGCGGACGACTGGCCTCGAGAACGTGCCCGGAGACGGCCCGGTGATCGTGGCATCGAACCATCAGGCGTTCTGCGACTCCTTGTTCGTCCCGCTCTCCATGCCACGCCGCGTCACCTTCGTCGCGAAGGCTGAGTACTTCCAGTCGTGGAAGACGAACTGGCTTTTCCGCGCCCTCGGCCAGATCCCGATGAACCGCGAAGGTGGTGACGCCGCCAAGCGGTCGCTCGGCGAGGCGCTCGAGCTGCTCGAGAACGGCGGCTGTGTCGGCATCTATCCCGAGGGCACGCGCCCGCCGGACCGGCGACTGCATCGCGGCCGCACCGGCGTCGCGCGCCTTGCTCTCGCGGCCCGTTGCCCGGTCGTGCCGGTCGGCATCAAGGGCACTCGGGAGATCCAGCCCATCGGCGCGCGGCTGATGCGTCCGTTCAGGAGCGTCGAGATCGCGGTCGGTGAGCCGCTCGACTTCGTCGCGCGCTACGGAGACCGCATGGACGACCCTCTCGTCATGCGGCAGGCGACTGACGATCTGATGTGGGAGATCAGGCAGTTGTCAGGCCAGGAGTACGTCGACCGCTACGCCTCGCGCCGTGCACAGGCGGCCTACGAGGAGGAGCAGCGGCGCGGGCAGGAGGGCGGCTCGGCCCTCACCGGCGAGGGTGTGGGCGCCAGCGGCTCCGGGGCGAACGGAGCCGCAGAGGCGGCGCAGTCGAGGCTGCTCGTCGACTCCGCCTAACCGACGCCTAACCGGCCTGCTCGGCGCTCGTCCCGTCGGCGGGCCGCTCAGGCCCAGTCCCGGCACCTCGCAACGGCGTCGAGCCAGCGGCGGTGCTCGGCGTCGGCTCGCGCCGCCCCGACGGCGGGCTCGAAGCGGGCCTCTGCCGGCACCAGTTGCCGGACGTCCTCCTCGCCCCAGAACCCCTCGGCGATCCCGGCGAGGAAGGCGGCCCCGAGCGCCGTCACCTCGGTCGTGGCCGGGCGCAGCACAGGGACTTGGCACTGATCTGCCTGAAGTTGCAGCAGGAGGTCCATGACGGCGGCCCCTCCGTCGGCGCGGAGCTCGGAGACCTCCAAGCCCGCGCTCTCGACCATGGCGTCCACGACGTCGCGTGTCTGGAAGGCCATGGCCTCGACGACGGCCCTCGCCAGATGGGCGCGTCCGACGCCCCGCGTGACGCCGATGATGACTGCCCGGGCGTGCGGGTCCCACCACGGGCTCCCGAGTCCGGTGAAGGCCGGAACGAGGGTCACGCCCTCGGCGGAGGTCACGCCCCCCGCGAGCGGTCCGACTTCGGCGGCCTCGACGATGACCCCGAGACCGTCTCGCAGCCACTGGATGGCTGCGCCGGAGCTGAAGACGGCCCCCTCCAGCGCGTACTCGAGCTGCCTGTCGTCCCCGAGCTGCCAGGCGACCGTCGTGAGCAGCCCCTCGGCTGGTACCGGCAGGTGCGGGCCGAGGTTCATCAGGACGAAACTCCCCGTCCCGTACGTCACCTTCGTCTGGCCCGGCCCGACGCAGCACTGCCCGAAGAGCGCTGCCTGCTGGTCGCCGGCGATGCCCGACAGAGGGACGCCCGCGAGCCGCCCGCCTGCGACGTGCTCGCCGATCAGGCCGATCCGTCCCGCCGAAGGCAGCACCTCGCCGAGCACCGTCCTGTCGATGCCGAAGACGTCGCACAGCTCGCCGTCCCAGCTGGCCGACGCGATGTCGTAGCAGAGGGTGCGCGACGCGTTGGTGGGGTCGGTGGCGTGCCGACCGGTGAGATTCCAGCTGAGCCAGTCGTCGACGGTCCCGAGCGCCAGGCCGGGTGCCCGATCGACACCCCCGTGGCGCAGCATCCACTCCCATTTCGTGGCGGAGAAGTAGCTGTCGAGGACGAGGCCGGTGCGCTCGCGAACGGTCGGGAGAAAGCCGTCGTCCTCGAGCTCCCGGCAGCGTTCGGCAGTCCGACGGTCCTGCCACACGATCGCGCGATGAAGGGGAGCACCCGTGCGGAAGCTCCAGGCGACGGCTGTCTCTCGTTGGTTCGTGATGCCGACGGCCGCTACGGCGGGGGGCGGGCTCGCGTCGTCGAGGCGGGAGCACAGCTCGGCGAGCGTCTCATCGACGAGGCGCATGATCTCGCCGGCATCGTGCTCCACCCAGCCCGGGCGCGGGAAGTGCTGAGTGAGCTCCCGATAGGAGATCCCCACGACCCTCGCCTGCTCGTCGACGGCGAGGGCTCTCACACCCGTCGTGCCGGCATCGATCGCCACCACCACGGCCATCCCGGCAACGTAGCCCGGCGCGCAAATCTTCGCGAACGCCCTGTGACCTGGAGGGATCGAAAGAGGTTCCCATTGACAGGGGCGTAACTACGGTGCTGTAATTACCCGGCTATCTGGTGGTCGGGTCGCATTTGACCACAACATCTTGTGGTCAACGGTAAACTTCAACCCGGGTGCGGAGCTTCGAACCCGGCGACGGAAAAAGGGGACGGAAGCATGGCTGTTGCAGGAGAGCGCCTCGGAATCGGTATCCGGCGGTACTTCACCGACGAGGGCCGCCACCCCTATGACCAGGTCGCCTGGGAGCGGCGGGACTCGCGGATCTCCGACTACCGGACCGGTGTCATCGCGTTCGAGCAGCTCGGTGTCGAGGTGCCGGCGTCGTGGTCGATGAACGCGACGAACATCCTCGCCCAGAAGTACTTCCGCGGCACTCTCGGCAGGCCCGAGCGAGAGTGGTCGCTGAAGCAGGTGATCGACCGCGTGGTGGACACGGTCACCGCCTGGGGCCTGAAGGACGGGTACTTCGTCGACGCAGCGGAGGCGGCAGCGTTCAACGACGAGCTGAAGCACCTCATCGTGGAGCAGAAGGCCGCGTTCAACTCGCCGGTGTGGTTCAACATCGGCGTGAAGGGCGTTCCGCAGCAGGCGAGTGCGTGCTTCATCCTCGCTGTCGAGGACTCGATGAGCTCCATCCTCAACTGGTATGTCGAGGAGGGCAACATCTTCAAGGGCGGTTCAGGCTCCGGGGTGAACCTGTCGCGCATCCGGGCGTCGAAGGAGCTGCTGCACGGTGGTGGTACTGCATCGGGTCCGGTGAGCTTCATGCGTGGTGCCGACGCCTCTGCGGGGACGATCAAGTCTGGGGGCAAGACCCGTCGCGCAGCGAAGATGGTCATCCTCGACACCGATCACCCGGACATCCAGGAGTTCATCTGGTGCAAGGCGAAGGAGGAGCGCAAGGCCCGCGTGCTCTCCCAGGCCGGCTTCGACATGGACCTCGACGGAGCGGACAGCCACTCGATGCAGTACCAGAACGCCAACAACTCCGTCCGCGTGACCGATGGATTCATGCAGGCGGTCCTCGACGATGCTGATTGGGACTTGACGGCGCGTACGACCGGCGAGGTGCTGGAGACGGTGAAGGCGCGTGACCTCTTCCGCCAGATTGCCGAGGCTGCGTGGGAGTGCGCCGACCCCGGTCTGCAGTACGACACCACGATCAACAAGTGGCACACAGCACCGAACACGGGTCGGATCACAGCCAGCAATCCGTGCAGTGAGTATGTGCACTTGGACAACAGCAGCTGCAATCTGGCAAGTCTGAATCTCTTGAAGTTCTGCAATGAGGCAGGCATCTTCGATGTGGACGGGTTCCGTGCCGCCGTCGAGGTGGTGTTCACAGCCCAGGAGATCCTCGTCGGAAACGCCGACTACCCGACGGAGAAGATCGGCGAGACGACTCGCCGCTTCCGGGAGCTCGGGCTCGGCTATGCCAACCTGGGCGCACTCTTGATGTCCGAGGGCCTGCCGTACGACTCCGACGAGGGTCGTGCGTGGGCGGCTGCTATCACCGCTCTCATGACCGGCGCCGCCTATGAGACCTCGGCCCGGACAGCTGCTCGGATGGGCCCGTTCGCCGGGTACCACGAGAACGCCGAACCGATGCTCAACGTTCTCCGGATGCACCGAGCGGCCGTGGCGGAGATCGACGAGGAGCTCGTCCCCACGGAACTGCTCTCGGCGGCGCAGGAGGCATGGGATTCGGCCGTGGACCTGGCCGAGGAGCACGGCGTGAGGAATTCCCAGGCGACGGTGCTCGCCCCGACGGGGACGATCTCGTTCCTGATGGACTGTGACACGACCGGTATCGAACCGGATCTCGGTCTCGTCAAGACCAAGAAGCTCGTGGGCGGCGGCACCATGTCCATCGTCAACCAGACGGTCCCCCGAGCACTTCGGCGCCTCGGTTACACCGATCAGCAGATCTCGGAGATCATCGGACACATCGACGAGCACAAGACGATCGTCGGCGCCCCCGGTCTTCGTGCCGAGCACCTGCCGGTGTTCGCGTGCTCGATGGGTGACAACGTGATCCACTACTCGGGGCACGTGAAGATGATGGCGGCTGCCCAGCCGTTCGTCTCCGGCGCCATCTCGAAGACCGTGAACATGCCGGAAGAGGTGACGGTCGGAGAGGTCGAGCAGCTCCACGTCGACGCTTGGAGGATGGGGCTCAAGGCGATCGCCATCTACCGCGACAACTGCAAGGTCGCCCAGCCGCTCTCGACCACGAAGAAGGAAGGCGCCGCGGCGTCATTCGATGAAGCTGCGGTGCTCGAAGAGCTCCAGTCCTCGGCGTTCGCCGCACGCGAGGCCGAGCTCGTCGCGCGGATCGCCGACCTCGAAGGTGCGCTCCAGCAGTCGCACGTGACGGCGCCCGCCGCCACGACGCGGACCCGTCTGCCCCGGCGCCGCCGGTCGAACACCTTCGCCTTCCGCGTGGCGGACTGCGAGGGCTACGTGACAGTCGGCGAGTACGAGGACGGCCGTCCCGGCGAGGTCTTCATGAAGGTCTCGAAGC
>JAJYGW010000232.1 GCA_021790615.1 Actinomycetes bacterium
CGTCGCCGTCCAGAACGGGGTCATCTGGTCGCGCGGGCTGCCGGCGTCGTGGGTGATGATGGTCGTTCGCTTGTCGACGATGGCATCGAGCTCCGCGATCACCCGGTACGGGTTGATCGGCTCCTCGCCGCTCCCCGTGCGGGCTGCCCACTCGGCCCGCCAGGCGTCGCGCAGCTCGGTGATCCGTGCCGGCACGTCCCTGCGCTGCGCGGCACGCGACTGGTCCATGCCTGCCATTGCCTGGGTCAGGGCGGTCAGCGTCAGCTTGGCGTCGCCGATGAGGGCATGGCCGGCAGGGACGTCCTTGTTCAGGTCCCCCGGGTCCGACGTGGCGTGGATGACGGTCTTGCCCGGCGGCATGGCGACGCCGAAGGCGGTCAGGGCGAAGCTGCACCCGATCCCGAAGATCACGTCGGCCTCCGCGAGAAAGCGCGTCACCGGCCGCGGGTTGGCTCGCCCTCCACTGCCCAGCGACAGGGGATGGTCCTCTGGGAACGCGCTCTTCCCCTCGATCGAGGTGGTGACCGGGATGTTCCAAGCCTCGGCGAGCGCTTTGAGCTCGCTCCACGCCCTGGCCCAGTGGACGCCCTGGCCGGCGTAGATCACAGGCCGCTCCGCTCCGGCGAGGACCCTTGCCGCTTCGGCCACGTCCGCCGGGTCCGGACCGCTCCTGGCCCTCAGGGTGGGCGTGTGGAGGTAGTCGTCCGGCACCTCGTCACCCCAGACGTCCGCCGGCACCTCGAGCAGCACGGGGCCGCCGCGACCGTTGCGAAGCTTCGAGAGCACCCGGCGCATCACCTCGGGGACCGCGGCCCCCTCGGTGAGCGGCTCGGCCCACTTGGTGATGTGCTGCATGTTGAGCGTGGCGTTGAAGTTCGGATACCGGTGGGCGGAACGGCGGGGGTAGCCGCCGGGCACGACGAGGATCGGCACGGACTCCGAGTAGGCCTGGGCCACCCCGCCGAACGCGTTCTCCGTGCCGGGGCCCTGCTGCATGCAGAACACGCCGAACTTCTCACCCGCGGTCACGCGCGAGTACGCGTCGGCCATGTGGAGGCCGGTGCGCTCCTGGCGAACGATGACCGTGCGGATGTCCTCCTCGGCGGCAGCCTCGATGAGTGGGTTCACCGGGTACGCGAAGAGGATGTCGACACCTTCGGCCTTCAGAGACCTGGCGATGGCAGTGGCGACCCTCATCGGTTGGGACCTCTGTTCATCGGATAAGGCTGCCACCGCTCGAGCGTGCCGCGGGGCAGGACGGTGGGGTTGACGCAGCTCATCGGCCACCTGCCCTGGAGGACCATGGCCACCTCGCGGGCGGCCCGGCGGCGGGACTCCGGCCGCATCCGGGTGGTCGCAGACGCCACGTGCGGCGTGACCACCACGTTCTCCATGTCGAGGAGCGGGTTGTCCCGACGAGGCGGCTCCTGCTCGAGGACGTCGAGCGCCGCGCCGGCGATGGCGCCGGCCTCCAGAGCGTCGATCAAGGCGCGTTCGTCCACGAGCGCGCCTCGAGCCGTGTTGATGAGGATCGCGGTGGGCTTCATGCGCGCGAGCGCGGCCGCGTCGAAGGCGCGCTCCGTCTCGTTGTTGTGGGGCGCGTGGATCGAGAGGAAGTCGCTCCGCTGCAGCAGCTCGCCGAAGGACACGGGCTCTGCCCCGGCTCCGGTGATCTCGAGCTCGCTCACGTACGGGTCGTACGCCAGCAGGTGGAGACCGAACGGCTTGGCGCGTCGAGCCGTGCAGCGCGCCACGTTCCCGAACCCATAGAGCCCGAGCGTCTGGCCGAAGAGACGCGGCCTGCGGCTCAGCGCCGGCCGTCCCTCGTGCCACTTCCCCTGCGCGACGACGCGCGTCATGGCCGGGGTCATCCTCGCCGCGGCGAGCAACAGCATCATGGTGTGGTCGGCGACTTCCTCGGTGAAGACGTCGGGGACGTTCGTGACGACGATGCCGGCGGCCGTCGCTGCGTCCACGTCGACCATGTCCACTCCCACGCTCCCGAGGCCGATCACCACGCATTGGCGCAACGCGTCGATGACCTGCCTGTCGATGCGCATGCCCCACGTCGTCATGAGCGCGTCCATGTCCTGGGCGCCTTCCGCGAACTCTGCCGGCGTGTCGGCGCGGATCTCGACGATGCCGGCGATCGGAGCCAGCACCTCCAGCTCGAACGACCATTCCTGCGGGACACCTCCGTCCTGCGCCTGCTTCGGCAGCCGTACTCCGACCTGCTTCTTCGCCGTCTTCGTCACGCCGCTCCTTCCGTGCCGCTCCTGCTGCTCACCCGGGACCGGCCGTTTCGCCTGGGACCGGCCGTTTCGCCTGTCCCTTTCGCCCGGGGCCCGTCAGGCGGGCTCGCCTCGAGGTGGCGGCCCCTGGACCGACCGCTGGGCCTCCGGGAAGCACCACCTCCGCCTGCCCTCGCCGGGCAGGAGACGGCCGAAGACGAGGTCCGCGAAGTGCGGACCCGCGGCGAGGGTACCCGGGCGGAGCAGCTCCGCCTCGATCTGGCGCTTCGTGCGCTGCGCGAGGGCCGGGTCCACGTCCGCGACGAAGGCGAGCTCTCCTTCGAGCAGCTCGAGGGGACAGTGGACGGCGTCCCCGAGCACGACGACGCGCTCGGTTCCCGACGACAGCACGAAGCTGCAGTGCCCCGGCGTGTGCCCCGGCGTGGCGAGGACGTCGACGCCCGGCACCGGCGTGTCCCCGTCGGCGACGAACGTGACCCGCGTGGCCAGCGCGTCGAGTTGCTCTTTCGTCGGCGCAGGTCCGACCCCCAGGTCCCCGGTCGTCGTCCAGTAGGTCCACTCCGCCTCGGCTACGAGGTGGGTGGCGCTCGGGAAGCAGGGCGTGCCGTTGCGATCCAGCCACCCGGTGTGATCGCGGTGCAGGTGCGAGAACAGGACCGTGTCGACGTCCTCGGGCCGCAACCCGCTCGCCTCGAGGTGGCGCAGCAGCGCCCCCCCGGCGATCCAGCCGTCCGTGGCGCCCGTCGCCGGGTCGACGATCGGTGACTCGGTCGGCCCCCATCCGAGGTCGATGAGGACCTGCCGCTCCCCGCTGCGGACGAG
>JAJYGW010000150.1 GCA_021790615.1 Actinomycetes bacterium
GATCTGGATGAACTCCTGGTGGGGATGCTTCCGGCCGCCTTGGGGCGGCACGGAGGCGGTCGTTCCCTCCAGGATCTTGAGCAGGGCCTGCTGCACCCCCTCCCCCGAGACGTCCCGGGTGATCGAGGGGTTCTCGCTCTTGCGAGCGATCTTGTCGATCTCGTCGATGTAGATGATGCCGGTCTCGGCCTTCTTCACGTCGTAGTCGGCGGCCTGGATCAGCTTGAGCAGGATGTTCTCGACGTCCTCGCCGACGTAGCCCGCCTCGGTCAGGGCGGTCGCGTCGGCGATCGCGAAGGGCACGTTGAGCAACCTGGCAAGGGTCTGGGCGAGGAGGGTCTTGCCACAGCCGGTCGGCCCGAGGAGGAGGATGTTCGACTTGGCGAGCTCGACGTCGCCCTCGTGGCCCTTGCCGGCCTGGACCCGCTTGTAGTGGTTGTAGACCGCTACCGAGAGGATCTTCTTCGCGCGCTCCTGGCCGATGACGTAGTCGTCGAGGAAGTCGTAGATCTCCGCCGGCTTCGGGAGCTCGTCGAAGCGGAGCTCCGGGCCCTCGGTCAGCTCCTCCTCGATGATGTCGTTGCAGAGGTCGATGCACTCGTCGCAGATGTAGACCGCGGGGCCCGCGATGAGCTTCTTGACCTGTTTCTGCGACTTCCCGCAGAAGCTGCATTTCACCAGGTCGCCGCCCTCACCGATTCGCGCCATGACGCCCCTCGCTTCCCCCGTCCGACGGACGGCGCTCGCCCGGCTCCGTCGCTACCCCCCCGGGACCGCTCCGAAACCGAGTCATCCCGCCTGACCCTACGCCACTTCCGCCCGCGCGACCTGGATCGGGTCCCGGGCCGTGATCACCTCGTCGATGACCCCGTAGCGCACCGCCTCGTCGGCCTCCATGATGAAGTCCCGGTCGGTGTCCTTCGCGATCTTCTCGACGTCCTGGCCGGTGTCGGCTGCGAGCATCTGGTTCAGCAGGTCTCGCATGCGCAGGATCTCCTTGGCCTGCAGCTCGATGTCGGTCGCCTGCCCGCCGACCCCGCCGTAGGGCTGGTGGAGCAGGATCCGCGCGTGCGGCAGGGCGAAGCGCTTCCCCTTGGCGCCAGCGGCGAGGAGGACCGCGGCGGCCGATGCCGCCTGACCGAAGCAGAAGGTGGAGATGTCCGGCTTCACGAACTTCATCGTGTCGTAGATCGCGAACAGCGCGGTGATATCCCCGCCCGGCGAGTTGATGTAAACGCTCACCTCACGTTCAGGGTCCTCGTACTCGAGGAAGAGGAGCTGGGCACAGACCAGGTTCGCCACCGTGTCGTCGATCGGCGTCCCGAGGAGGATGATCCGCTCCCGGAGCAGGCGGGAGTAGAGGTCGTACGCCCGCTCACCTCGGCTGGTCTGCTCGATGACCGTCGGAACCAGATGGTTGACAACGTTCACGACTCGCTCCCCTCGCCAGCCGGCTCCCCGGCGGGCTCGACATCGGTCTCGGCTGCCTCGGTTCCGGCCGCTTCTCGGGCACCGGCCTCGACGTCCGCGCCTGGTTCGGCGGAACTCGGGCTCGCCGCAAGAGTGGACTCCCCTCCTGCCGGCTCCTCGAGCTCCTCCCGACGCACCGGATGGCCCTCCTCGTCGACGATCGAGACGTTGGTGACGACCAGATCGAGCGCCTTGCGCTTGCGCAGTTCCGAGCGTAACGCCGGGAGCGAGCCTCCCCGCTCCAGCTGCTCCCGGACCTCGGCCGGCGGGCGCTTCGCCTCCGTGGCGGCCCGGACGATCTCCTCATCGAGATCGTCCTCGGTGACTTCGACCGCAGCCGCCTCGGCCACCGCCCGGAGCGCCAGGTCCGCCTTCACCGCGTCCACGGACTCCGCCCTGAGCGCGACCACCACCCCGTCGACGTCGGTGCCGACCGCCTGGAGGTACTGCGACAGCGGGATGCGCTGGGCGTCGAGCGTCCTCGCGAGGTCCTGGAGGCGGCGCTGGACCTCTGCCTCGACCAGGGCGGCCGGGGGCTCGTCCTCGACGAGCCCGACGAGCGCACGCAGGCTCAGGTCCCGCAGCGCCGAGCGGACGGCCGCACGCTTGCGCTCCGCGAGACGCGCCTCGATGTCCGCGCGGAGCGCCTCGAGCGACGGGAACTCCGACGCCTGTGCCGCCCAGGCGTCGTCGGCCTCGGGGAGGATCTCCTCGGACACCTGGCGCACGGTCGCCGCGTAGGACACGGTCCCGCCGTCCGGTGCCACCGCCTCGGCGTGGACCTCCTGGCCGGTGGTCGCGCCGACGAAGGCAGCGTCGAGCTCCTCGCCGAGCTCACCCCGCCCGACCTCGTAGTCGTAGCCGCTCAGCTCGAGACCCGGGACCGGCGTGCCGTCGCGCGACCCGACGACATCGACGGTCACGTGGTCGCCAGCCTGCGCAGGGCGCTCGACCGGCTCGAGACGCCCCTCGCGCCGACGGAGCCGGGTGAGTTGGTCCTCGATCTCCTCCTCCGAGACGCCGAGCACCGGCACCGTCACCTCGAGGCCGTCGTAGCCGGCCACCGAGACGGTCGGGCGGATGTCGACCACCGCGTCGAAGGCGAGCGGTCCGGCCTCCTTTCCCTCGGTGATGTCGATCTCCGGTGGCGCGATGGCCTCGGTCTCGGTCTCGACGAGCGCCCGCTCGTAGTAGTCCGGGAGCGCCGCCTGGATGGCCTCGAGCCGGAGGGTGCCGCTCCCGAGTCGCGCCTCCAGGAGCCGGCGGGGCACCTTCCCGGGGCGAAAACCGGGAACGCGGACCTCGCGAGCCATGCGACGGTAGGTCTCCTCCATCGCCCGCTCCACCTCGACCTCGTCAAGCTCGACCCGCAGCTTGACCTTGTTTCCCTCCAGGGACTCCGCAGTGGCTCGCATACAGGCTGCTGAGTCTACTGATCGGCCTCGACGACACGACGATGCTCGCCGACCTGGACTTCTCCCCCGGGCGAGGTGGGCAGCGCCACCCCGACTGCACGGAGGAGTCCTCGGAGCTCGTCGGCCAGGGTGGAGAGCGAGAAGCGCTCGCGGAGCACGGACTGGTTGTGCGCGAGGAGCGCGTGGT
>JAJYGW010000167.1 GCA_021790615.1 Actinomycetes bacterium
CGCCGAGCTCGCCGACGCCAGATGCTCCACCTCCCCGGCGAAGGCGCGCACCTCGGTGTCGTGGCCCCGGGCGACGTAGGCCTCCACGCCTTCCCCGGGCCGGGCCCTCTCGACGACGGACCGGGCGAGGTCGAGAAGCTCGCTCATGCGGCGGTCCCGCCGATCGTCACCCCGGTGATGCGCAGGGTCGCCTGGCCGCAGCCGACGGGCACGCTCTGGCCGTCCTTACCGCACGTCCCCGGCGTCATCGAGAAGTCGCCGGCGACCGCGTCGATCCTGCGGAGCACCTCGGGGCCGTTCCCGATCAGGTTCGCGTCCCGGAGCGGCTCGGTGATCCGACCGTGCTCGATGAGGTAGGCCTCGGTGGTGCCGAAGACGAAGTCGCCGGTCGCGGTGTTCACCTGGCCGCCGCCCAGCTTCGCCACGTAGACGCCGCTGGGCGTCTGGGCGACGATCTCGTCGGGATCTTCCGTACCCGCCATGAGGAACGTGTTCGTCATCCGCACCATCGGCAGGTGCTGATAGCTCTGCCGCCGCCCGTTCCCCGAGGAGTGGCGCCCCTGCTTGCGGGCCCGCAGCCAGTCCCACATGTAGTCGGTGAGCACTCCGTGGTCGATGAGCACGTTGCGCGCAGCCGGTCTCCCCTCGTCGTCGACCGCGTAGTGGCCCCACTCCCCGGCGATCGTCCCGTCGTCCACCAGCGTCACGAGAGGGCTGGCGACCTGCTCGCCCACGCGGCCGACGTACACCGAGGAGTCCTTCACGATGTGGTCCGCTTCGAGCCCGTGCCCGCACGCCTCGTGGAACAGGATGCCGCCGGACCCCCCTGCGAGGACGACAGGCACCTCGCCGGACGGCGCAGGGCGGGCGGAGAGCTTCCCGAGCGCGCGCCGCGCGGCGGTGCGCGCGATCTCGTCGACGTCCACCTGGTCGAACAGCTCGAAACCCATCGTGTGGGCAACGCTCTCGTAACCGGTCTGCAGGCCGGTGTCCCCCGAAGCGACGCAGACGACGCTGAAGCGGGTGCGCACCTGGTCGTCCTCGGCGAGCACGCCGTCGGTGCTGGCGACGAGCACGCGCCGGCGCGAGTCTCCGTAGCCGACCTGGACCTGGGTGATCGCGCCCCCCGACGCCCGCGCGACGTCGTCGGCGCGCACGAGCAGCTCGAGCTTCCTCGCCTTGGCGACGGTCGACGGCAGCACCTCGGCGCGCGGCGGACGCCCGTGCCGACTGGGCAGAGCGACGATCCGAGCTTCCCCACCGCCGCTCCTCGCGACGGCGGCTGCGGCGTCTGCAGCGCCGAGGAGCCCCGCCTCGCTCAGGTCCGCCGTGTGCGCGAAGCCGGTGGTCTCCCCGACGACGACCCGGATCCCCGCACCGCGCTCACGCCCGGAGGACAGCTCCTCGACCTTGCGGTCGTCGAGCGATGCCCCCGAGATCTGCCGGTCCTCTGCGAAGATCTCCGCCATGTCGCCCCCGCGGCGCACCGCGGCGGCGAGGACGCGCTCGACGACGCCGGGCTCGATGAGCGGCGCGCCGGCGGCTCCGGGTTTCGAAGGGATGTCGGGCACGGGCGGTATCGTAACGGTGATGCCTCGAGCTGCACCTCGTGCGCCGGCCCTCCCCGACGCGGTCCGCCCGGGGATGACCGCGTCGGTCTCCCTCACGGTGGCCGAGTCCGACACCGCACTGAGCCTGCACTCGGGCGACGTCCCGGTGCTCGCGACGCCGAGGCTCATGGCGCTCTGCGAGGAGGCCAGCTGCCGGGTCCTCGACGGTCGCTTGGACCCCGGGCGCACGAGCGTCGCCTCCCGAGTCCAGTTCGATCACCTGGTGCCGGTGCCGGTCGGCGCGACGGTCACGGCGGAGGCGACCCTGGAGAGGGTGGAGGGACGCCGGCTCGTCTTCACCATCTCGGTTGCGCTCGACGCCGACGACCGTGCAGCGCTCGTGGCAGCAGGACGGCTCACCCGAGTGGTGGTGGACCGGCCCGCGTTCCTTGCCAAGGCGCGCTGCGACGATCCGTCGTTGTGCCACGAGCGCGGCGCGCCGACGAAGCGTCCCGGCAACGCCTATCCCCCTCGATCCTGAAGGGCCGGGATTCCCGGCGCGACTTGTTGAACGAACCGAGGCTGCCAGAGCAGGTAGCGTGGATCGTGCGGCCGGTCCGACCGGCCCTGTGCTGCTAGCGAGATGACGATCCTGCCCCGCATCGAGACCCCGGCCGACCTCCGCTCCCTCTCCCAAGAGGAGCTCGCTCGGCTCGCTGAGGAGATCCGGGCGTTCATCGTCGAGTCGGTGACGACGACCGGCGGCCATCTCGGGTCCAACCTGGGCGTGGTCGAGCTCACCCTCGCCCTCCACCGGGTGTTCGAGTCGCCGCGCGACGCCCTCCTGTGGGACACCGGCCACCAGGCCTACATCCACAAGCTCGTGACCGGCCGACGGTACGGCTTCCGCTCGCTTCGACAGAAGGGCGGCCTTTCGGGGTACCCGAACCGTGCCGAGTCCGACCACGACTGGATCGAGAACAGCCACGCCTCGACCGTGCTGTCCTACGCGCACGGCCTTGCGAGCGCATGGGCGCTCGGAGGCCAGCTCCTCGGCGACGGAGGCGACCGTCGGATCGTCGCGGTCGTCGGCGACGGGGCGCTGACCGGCGGCATGGCCTACGAAGCGTTGAACAACCTCGGGCACTCGGGCAGTCGGGTGCTCATCGTCCTCAACGACAACGGCCGCTCCTACGCGCCGACGGTCTCGCTGCTCTCTCGCGGGATCACCTCGCTGCGGCTGAACCCGACCTACGTCCAGACGCGTGAGCGGCTGCGCAGCATCCTGCGCGACATCCCCGCGGTCGGCGACCTCGCGTACAGCGGCGTGCACGGTCTCACGAGCGCTCTGCGCGAGGTGGTGTCGCCGCACATCTTCTTCGAGACGCTCGGCGTCCGCTACGCCGGCCCGATCGACGGTCACGACGTCGCCCAGACCGAGCAGGCGCTCCTGCACGCGGCCGAGTGGGAGGGCCCGATCGTGCTCCACGTGCTCACCC
>JAJYGW010000335.1 GCA_021790615.1 Actinomycetes bacterium
GGGTCGATGCCGGGGGCGCCTCGCGGTGCAAGGCGTCGCGGACCGCAGCCGGGCAGCGACGCCGAGGTCACCCTCCACCTCGACCTGGTCGAGGCGGTCTTCGGCGCCGAGAAGCAGCTCTCGGTGCGCTTGCCGGTCAGCTGCGACGCGTGCGGGGGCAACGGTGCAGCGCCCGGCACCCAGCCGATCGTGTGCAGCGACTGCCAGGGGACCGGAGAGATCCGACGGCTTCGGAACTCGTTGCTGGGCCAGGTCGTCACGATGGTCGGATGCTCGAAGTGCCAGGGGACCGGCGAGGTGATCGCCGACCCGTGCCAGTCCTGCCGGGGCGAAGGCCGACGCATTGAGGACCGTGAGCTCATGGTCGAGGTGCCTGCCGGCGTGGACGACGGGTCCACGCTGCGGCTCGCCGGGCGCGGGCCGTCCGGGCCACGCGGGGGCCCGAACGGCTCGCTGTTCGTCCACCTCGTCGTCGAGCCAGACGAGCGGTTCGAGCGCGCCGGTGACGACCTCCACACGACCCTGCACGTCGGGATGGCCCAGGCGGCGCTCGGCACCTCGCTCGATGTGGAGACGCTCGACGGCTCCCGGCAGGTGGCGGTCGCTGCGGGCACGCAGGCCGGCTCGGTGGTCCGCCTGCGCGGGATCGGCGTCCCGCACCTGCGCGGCCGTGGCAGGGGCGACCTCTACGTCCACCTCGCGGTCGACACGCCGACTGACCTCACTTCCCGCCAGCGGGAGCTCCTTGCCCAGCTCGCCGCCGAGCGCGGCGAGGAGGTCCACGGCCACGACGGCGTCTTCTCGCGCATCCGCTCTGCGCTCGGCTGACGCCCCGCACGGCGCCGGCGTCGCTCAGCGCCGTCGCGCCGCCGCCCAGGTGCTCGTCGGCGACCCGTCGGCCCCTGTCCTCGAGGCCGCCGACGCGCACCATCTCGACCGGGTGCTGCGGCTCGCGCAGGGCGAGGTGGTGGTGGCGACCGACGGGCGGGGACGCTGGACGCGCTGCCGGTACCGCGGCGGCGGCACCCTCGAGGTCGACGGGCCGGTCGAGTTCGAGGCGGCGCCTTCTCCGGCGTTGACCGTCGCGTTCACGCCGGTGAAGGCCGAGCGGCCCGAATGGGTCGTCCAGAAGTTGACCGAGCTCGGTGTCGACCGCGTCGTCGTCCTCTCCACGTCGCGCTCGGTCGTCCGCTGGGAGCCCGGGCGCGCACGTGCCGTGCTCGACCGGTGCCGTCGTGTGGCGGCGGGGGCGGCGGCCCAGGCGCGACGAGTGTGGCTGCCCGAGGTTTCCGGCGTCGTCGGGCTCGAGGACCTCGAACGCTCGGGCGTCGCGCTCGCCGAGCCCGGGGGTCCGCCGCTCGTTCCCGAGCTCACCGGCGTCGCCGTCGGGCCCGAGGGCGGATGGAGCCCCGAGGAGCTCTCGTGCGGGCTGCCCACGGTGAGCCTCTCGGCGCACGTGCTGCGCGCGGAGACCGCAGCGGTCGCCGCGGGGGTGCTTCTCGGAGCCCTGCGTGCCGGTACGGTGTCACGGCACAAGGTATGAGTGCCTCATGGGACGACACGGTGGGAGTATGACGGCGATGGCGGACCGGCAGGTGCGCTGGCTCAGCACCAAGGATGCATCGGCGCGCCTCGGAGTGACGCTGCGGAGTCTGTACCGGTTCATCGACGGCGGGGAGCTCGCGGCCTATAAGTTCGGGCGGGTGATCCGCCTGAAGGAGGAGGACGTCGAGCGGTTCATCGAGTCGTGCCGGATCGCTCCGGGCGACCTCGAGCACCTGCTCCCGCACCGGCGTTCGAGCGATGGGACAGAGCTTTGACGCCGACCGACTGCATCTTCTGCAGGATCGTGGCCGGCGAGGTGCCTGCCGACGTCGTGCATGCCACGGATCGGACGGTCGCCTTCCGCGACATCGAGCCTCAGGCGCCGGTCCACGTGCTCGTGGTGCCGCGCCGCCACGTCGACCACGCAGGGTCGCTGACTGACGAGCACGCCGGGGACCTCGCGGCGATGTTTGCCGCTGCGCGCGCCGTGGCCGAGGCGGAAGGGATCGCCGGACCCGAGCGGGGCTACCGCTTGGTGCTCAACGTGGGGAAGGACGCGCTGAACTCCGTGTCGCACCTTCATCTCCATGTGATCGGAGGCCGGCAGATGACGTGGCCGCCCGGGTGACGGACGCCGACCGCGTGCCGGCGCAGCCGGATGGGGGGGCGACCTCCGGCTCCGGAGCGGAGCTCGGACAAGGAGGGGTGACGACCGCCCGACGGGAGACCATGGTGCCCAACACGCACCTCATGGCAAGCCTGCTCGGCCCTTACGACGAACTGCTTCGGCTCGTCGAGCGCGCGTTCCCCGATGACAGGATCGCCGTGCAGGGGAACCACATCGCCGTCGACGGTCCCGAAGCCGAGCAGCTGTCGCGCCTCTTCGAAGAGCTCGTCCTCGTGCTCCAGTCGGGCCAGGCACTCGACGCAGCAAAGGTGCGCCGGACGATCGACATGGTCCGCGAGGACGTCCGTCCCTCCGAGGTGCTCAACGTCGAGGTGGTGCGCGCAGCCCGCGGTCGCTCGGTGCGCCCGTACACGGCCGGGCAGAAGCGCTACACGGACGCGATCTGCACGAGCACGGTGACCTTCGGCATCGGGCCCGCGGGCACCGGGAAGTCCTACCTGGCCGTCGCACATGCCGTCCAGGCCCTGCAGTCCCGCGCAGTCAACCGCATCATCCTCACGCGCCCTGCCGTCGAGGCGGGTGAGCGCCTGGGCTTCCTTCCGGGGGACCTGATGGCGAAGGTCGACCCCTACCTGCGTCCCCTCTACGACGCGCTCTACGATCTCTTGGAGCCCGATGGCGCACAGCGACTGCTCGACCGCGGTGCCATCGAGGTCGCGCCGCTCGCATTCATGCGAGGGCGAACGCTGAACAATTCGTTCATCATCCTCGACGAGGCGCAGAACACGACCCCCGAGCAGATGAAGATGTTCCTCACCCGCATCGGCTTCGGCTCGAAGTGCGTCGTGACCGGCGACGTCACGCAGATCGA
>JAJYGW010000250.1 GCA_021790615.1 Actinomycetes bacterium
GCGACACCGCGTACGAGGGTGCCTGCGAGGGTGCCTTCAGACTCCGAGCAGCGCCGTGGCGCTGTCGCCGAGGATCCGCGCTCTGGCGTCCCCCGCGAGTTCGGCGTCGGCGATGGCTCGCAGGATGTCGCGCGTCCACTGCTCGCCACTTGCCGATCCCACGGGGACGTCGGTGGTGAACAGCACGTGGCTGTCGCCGAAGTAGCCGAGTCCGCACTCGAGCGACTCAGGTGCGTAGGAGATCGCGGTGCCGCTGCAGGAGCGGCGGAAGTGCTCGCCGATCGGCCGGGGCAGTGTGACGACGCTCTTCTTGGTGAGCTCGGGCGAGGAGCACCGGGCGATCTCCGCGCCGAGCGCTTGGAGCCGGGCTCCGAAGTGCGGGACCATGCCGCCGAGGTGGTGCGAGATCACCTTCCGCTTCGGGTGGCGCTCCGTGATCTCCCCCCAGACGAGGTGTGCCATGGCGAGAGCGATGTCGAAGGGCCGGCCCAGGCTGCGCTCGAGCAGCGACTCTTTGATCAAGGGGTGCAGGTGGTCGGTGTGCTGGGGATGGATCCAGATCGGCTGGTTCCGGCGCACGCAGATCTCGTAGAAGGGCCACATCTCCTCGGTGTCGACACGACGGCCTCGAGATCGTCGACCTTCCGCTCTCGTGGTGCGAGCCCGGCTGGGAGGAGGCGGTCGTCGGGCAGTACCACGAAGAGCGGGACGTCGTTCGCATCAAGCGGTCGAAGGAGTTCGCCGAGCGCGAGAGCCAGCGCACGGGCGAGGAGCGTGGCGGCGGCGGGGCGAGCGGCGAGCTGGCCCCTGGTCGTCACACCGCTCTCGAGGAGGTGTCCGCGCACGCGTCTCGTGCCGTCGCCGTGGTCACTCCGTGCGCTCGAAGACCGCGGCAATCCCCTGTCCGCCGCCGATGCACATCGTTTCGAGCCCGAAGCGCGCCTCGCGCCGGTGCATCTCTCGAAGGAGCGTGGTCAGGATGCGGCATCCCGTCGCTCCGATCGGGTGGCCGAGAGAGATCCCGGATCCGTGCACGTTCAGCCGCTCGAGCGCCCCGTCGGGGAGCCGCCACTCGCGCAAGACCGCGAGGACCTGCGCAGCGAAGGCCTCGTTCAGCTCGATGAGATCCATGTCGGCGAGCGACAGCCCTGCACGGCTCAGCGCCTTGGCGGTCGCGGGAACCGGTCCTATGCCCATGCGCTCGGGCTCCACGCCTGCGACCGCCCAGGAGACGAGCCGGCCGAGCGGCCTCAGCCCTAGCTCCCGTGCAAGGTCGGGATGCGTCACGACGCACGCCGCCGCCCCGTCGTTCTGCCCGGAGGCGTTGCCGGCGGTGACCGTCGCCTCGGGATCCTGACGCTGCATCACAGGACGCAACGCGGCGAGGGCGTCGAGCGTCGTTCCCGCGCGAGGATGCTCGTCCTTGTCGACGACGATCTCCTCGCGGCCGCGGTCGCGGCGGACGGTGACGGGGACGATCTCTTCGGCGAAGATGCCTGCTTTCTGCGCCTCGACCGCACGCTCGTGGGAGCGCAGCGCGAGCTCGTCCTGCTCGCGTCGGCCGATCCCGTACTCGCGGCGCAGGTTCTCGGCCGTCTCGATCATCCCGCCTGGGATCGGGTGGCGAGCGCCCCCCGCAGCCACGCGGCCGCGCACGAGGCGATCGAACAGCTCGACGTTCCCCGCCCTCGAACCCCAGCGCATGGCGGTCGTGTAGTACTCGGCTTGGCTCATGCTCTCGACACCGCCTGCGAGCACGAGGTCCGCGGCACCCGTCTGGACCTCCATGGCTGCATACGCCACGGCTTGGAGCCCCGAGCCGCAGCGCCTGTCGAGCTGCATGCCTGCCGTCTCGATCGCCAACCCGGCGTCGAGCGCGGCGATCCTTCCGATGGCGGGGGACTCGCCGTTCGCATAGGACTGGCCGAGCACCACCTCGTCGACTCGTCCGGGGGGGAGGCCGGTGCGGGTCATGATGGCGCTCACGACGGCGGTCGCGAGCTCGGTCGCCGGGGTGTCGCGGAACGTTCCGCCATAGCCACCCACTGCCGTGCGCAACGGCTCACAGATCACGGCGACTCGCATCGTCTCTCCTTGTCAGCGCGGGCGGAAATCGAGGATTCGGGTCTCTCGGGTTCCCGGCGACGATAACCCGCAACGTCGGCGCGCGCCGCTTTGGGCACAGAGGCCGTGGGCCGAGCGCCGAGCGGTTGAGGTGCAGGGCACGTGCGAGTGCCTGAGGATCCTGCCGTTCGGCCCTTCCCGGGGCGCCACGTCTTCGGGCATGATCCGAACATGGACACGCCACGCTCGCTGCCAGAGGTGACCGCGTCGAGCCAAGGCGGGACCGGCGCGGCGCGTGCCGACCGAGCCATGGTGGTCGAGACCCACATGTCGGTCCTCTTCTTCTACGGCGAGCACGTCTTGAAGGTGCGCCGTCCTGTCTCGTACGGCTTCGTCGACTTCACGGACCCGGATCGCCGGCGCGCGGATTGCGACCGGGAGGTGGAGCTGAACCGTCGGCTCTCGCCCGACGTCTACCTGGGCACGGCCACGATTTCGCTCGGCGGTGAGGCGCTCGAGCACGGGGTGCTCATGAGGCGGCTCCCGGCCGAGCGGAACCTCGAGCGTCTCGTTCGACGCCGTGAGCCCGTGAGGTCGGAGCTGCGCGAGGTGGCGCGCGTGCTCGCCAATCTCCACGCGCACGCGGCTCGATCGGCGGTGATCGACGCGTCGGCGACTGCCGAGGCGCTCTGGCAGCGCTGGCAGGCGACGGAAGAGAACCTGAGCCGTTTCGTGGGGTCCTTCTTCGACGGGGACGCCTACCGTGAGCTCACGGTACGGGCTCGACGCTACCTCGAGGGGCGTCGCGAGCTCTTCGAGGAGCGGATCCGGCGACGTGCCGTGTGCGACGGTCACGGCGACCTCCAGGCCTCCGACATCTTCTGCCTCGCTGATGGCCCGAGGATCCTCGACTGCCTGGAGTTCGACGACGAGCTCCGCTACGGAGACGTGCTCGCCGATGCGGCGTTCCTCGCCTTC
>JAJYGW010000337.1:0-2743 GCA_021790615.1 Actinomycetes bacterium
ATGCCTGAAGCCGGTGAGCGCTGTGGCTGACACGATCGACGAACTCGCGATCGTGTTCGCGAAGCTTCTGCTCCATCTCCTGGAGGATTCGCTGCTCCTCCTCGGAAAGCGGCACCATCTCCCCCTTTCCGGCCGTGGGCGACCGTCGCGACTCCGGCATCCGACTCCGGCAGCGGCCTGATCCCGTTCTGCACTGCCGACGATATCTGTTCGCACTGGGGTTCGCGACCGCGGCGGCCCGACGCGTCGATGGATGCCAGTCCTCGCTGACGGCTCCCGTTCACCCCCACTGCCGGTCGCCGAGATCCTTCACCCGGAGTCTCGATCCGGGTTCGACGGTGGTCGCGGGGCCGACGGCACCGGAGCCGTACCGCTGCCTGATCGCGTCCACCGCCGCCTCGACCTCGGCTCGCGCCGGTTCGTCGGGTCGCCTCCTCTGGCGCCCGTCCGGGCCACCGGGGCCTTCCGGCCCGGCGGTAGCCGGATGGTCGAGGTCGATGAGCGACAGCTGCCTGCCACGCGCCGACTCGAGCGGCTCGAGGGAGGAAACGCTGACGCCGAGCAACCGGACGCCGGGACCGACGTCGAGGCCCTCGAGCAACGCGGAGGCTATCCGGGTGATCTCGGCGGAGCTCAGGAGGGGCCCGGCGAGCGAGTGCGAGCGCACGATCGTGCTGAAGTCCGCGAAGCGGAGCTTCAGGTTGACGGTGCGGCCCGTCATCCCCGCGCTCCGCAGCCGCCTCCCGACGGAGTCCGAGAGCCGCACCAGCTCGGGGTGCAGCTCGGCATGATCGTGGCGGTCCGTCGGGAACGTCTCCTCGTGCCCGATCGACTTGAGAGCGACCGAGGTCTGCACGCTACGTGCGTCCTCGCCGTGGCTGAGCGCGTGGAGCTGACGTCCGACAGCGCGACCGGCAACACGCTCGAGCGAGTCTGCCGAGAGCACCGCCAGGTCACCGATCGTCTGAACGCCGTAGCGGGCAAGGCGCTCCGCCGTCTTCGGACCGACGCCCCACAGGTCGCGTACGGGACGGGGATGGAGGAACGCCAGCTCCTCCTCCGGAAGGACCACCACGACGCCGGGACCGGGCACCGTGCCCTTCCGGGTCGCCCGGGGCTTGGCCTCCCGCGAGGCGAGCTTCGCGATGAGCTTCGTCCGGGCGACGCCCACCGAGCAGGTGAGACCGAGGACTTCGGTCACGCGCCGCCGGACGCGGTGGCCGATCTCCTCGCTCGTCCCGAACAAGCGGTGGCTGCCGGACACGTCGAGGAAGGCCTCGTCGAGCGAGATCGGCTCGATGACAGGAGTGAACTCTCGGAAGACACCGTGGAGGAGCTCGCTCATCTCCGCGTACCGGGCGTGGCGACCGCCGATGACGACCGCGTTCGGGCAGCGCCGGAGCGCCTGCGCCATCGGCATGGCGGACCGGACGCCCGTCGCACGTGCCTCATAGGAGCAGGACGCGACCACTCCTCGAGGCCCGGTGCCTCCGACGACGACGGGCCGGCCGCTCAGCGAAGGATCGTCGAGCACCTCGACCGCGGCGAAGAAGCAGTCCATGTCCACGTGCAGCACCTCGAGGTCAGGCGCGCTCATCCCAGATCGAGGCGCCGGAACGCCTCGCCGAATCGGACGCCCGCCTGCCGGCCCGCCTCCTCGGCTCCGTCACGCAGGGCGGACGCGTACCAGTCGTTCGCATCCACCAGCTGGCTGGCGTGGCAGCCGACCGCCTGCACCTTGATGTCGATGGTGCTCGTGATGTCGATCCAGACGTTCGGCTCGAGCGAGCCCGAGAGCAGCACCGTCGGCACATGGTGCGGCTCGCCGGCGTCGGGGAAGTAGTGCGGCGAGCCCGACGCAGGCGCCACGGCGTCGAGCGTCGCCCAGCCGATGGCACGGTGGTCACGATGGTTGAAGTGATGGGTGCCGAAGAAGACCGCCGTCGGATCAGGGCACACCACCACCTCCGGCCGGAGGCGCCGAACGGCCGCCACTATGGCCTGACGAAGGGGACGGTCGTTCTCCACCTCCCCATCGGGGCGATCGAGGTGGTCGAGGGACTTCACCCCGAGCAGGCTCGTGGCTCTCCGTGCCTCCTCGAGCCGGCGCCGGGCGACGTCGCTCGGGTCTTGCGAGGGATCGGCTGAGCCCTTGTCTCCGGCTGCGGACAGCAGCACGTGGACCTCGCAGCCTGCGAGCGCCCACTTCGCCAAGGTCCCGCCGCAGGAGATGTCGGGGTCGTCGGGATGTGCATACACGGCGAGGGCACGTTCTGGCACCGTCGAGAGCACGCTGCGCTGCGACATGGTCACGAGCTGCCCGGCTCCTCGGCTGGACCGGACCGCGCCGATGTGCCGGGGGTGCTCGCCGGCGGCTCCGCCGGGGGGTGGAGGCCCAGCTCTCTGGCAAAGTCCTGCACGTCCTCGAAACCCTTGTAGACGCTGGCGAAGCGGACGGACGCGACGTCGTCGAGCAGTCGCAGGCGCTCGAGCACGGAGCGTCCGATCTGCTCGCTCGTCACCTGCGGGCCTTCCTCGCGCATGGCCTCCTCGACGTCGGCTGCGAGCTTTGCGATCTGCTCGTCCAGGACGGGCCGGTTCTTGCAGGCGGCTCGGACCCCGGCCGCCACCTTCGAGCTCGACGACTTCCTCGTGCGGGCCGAGGCCCTCGTCGAGGCCGGCGCCGACCTGCTCGACGTCGGCGGGGTGAAGGCCGGCCCCGGCGAGACGGTCAGCGAGGCCG
>JAJYGW010000337.1:2753-14609 GCA_021790615.1 Actinomycetes bacterium
GGCCGCCACCTTCGAGCGCTCGAACGGGACGCGCTGGCCCGAGCGCTTGAGCACCGAGAGCGACGCCTCGGTGGCCCGCTCGTAGGTCGTGAAGCGCCGGCCGCAAGCGAGGCACTCCCGCCGGCGCCGGATGGCTTCGCCCTGCTCGACCTCGCGCGAATCAACGACGCGATCCTCGAGGTTCGCGCACCACGGGCACCTCACGCTGCGACCGTAGCCTCGAACGCGGCCGACGAGCCGCCGCCGGCCGCGAGATCGAACCCCCCCGTGGCGGCAACCGGGTGAACCTGCCTTCAGCCAGAGGTACGAGGCAGGAAGAGGCGGTCTCCCGGCTGCAGGGTGCGGCCTTTGAGCTCGGCCTGCAGCCGGTCGACGAGTGGCCTCGGATCGGCGGTCGGCTCGGACCTCGCCGCGATCGACCAGAGTGTGTCTCCCGGCTGCGCGACGTACACGTAGCCACCGGGAACGGTGACCGAACCGGGCAGACGCTGAAGCTGCGATTCGTGCGCCGATGCCGCCAGCGCACCGACGGCGAACCAGCTGCCGACGAGCACGGCGAGGGTGGCGGCGCCGGGGAGGAGGCGCCGCAACCCTCGCGGCCCGAGATGCGCCACGCGGGTTCCGGAGGACGTGGCGACTGTCTCGCCGGCGCGGGCACGCCGGTGGGACGTGGAGCGGTCAGGCCGGCTCGCTCGGGTTCTCCGGTCGATGCCGGTCGTGCGAATCGTGCCGTCGGCGAAGCTGCGAGCCACGGTGGCCGGGTCACCGATCCTCAGACGATCGTCGACTCCGGCGGATAGGCCGGCCGTGGCCGGCGCGCCGTGCCGGTTGCCCGCTGCCGTCGGACTATCGGAAAGGGCGACCGCCCGGCGCAGGCGGAGACGCTCGAGCTCGCGCTCGAGCCAGGCGTCCGCATAGGCGCGGGACACGCCCCCTCCCTGGTCCGGCCGACCTGCTCGGGAGGCGGAGCGCCCCGCCTCCCGAGCCGGCTCGATCCAGATGCGCTGTGCCGGTGTCGGATAGGACACGAGCTCCTCGGCGAGCACGTTCCAGCGAGTCTCGCCCGAGTCGCCGGACCCTCCTTCGCCGGCTTTGTCGACGACCTCGGGCCGGCCGCGCATCGGGCGCTCGCACGGCACCGTCGCCAGCCGGCGAGCGGCGCGCGAGTCAGGCTCGTCGGTCCGAATCTCCTCGTACCACCGCTCAGCAGCTGCGCCCATGATCTCCTCCCTGGCTGGTGCGCCGACCGACTTCGGCCACAGTCCCGGCCGGCGACGGCGAGACTGCTCGATCCACTCGACTCACGTACAGGTGTTCGCTGTCACCATCAGACCACGAACGCCTGTTCGCTGTCAACAAGGAACCGAACGGACGTTCCACGAACGAATGTTTGCCTTCGCTGCGCCGCACGGGTACGATCTCCTCGTCCGACCACGAGAGGAGATCGGCATGTCCGACACGGCACTTGCCGGGAAACGCCGGCTCATCCTGGAGTTCATCGCCGAGCAGATCCGCCAGCGGGGCTACCCGCCGTCGGTCCGTGAGATCGGCGAAGCGGTCGGCCTCACGTCCTCGTCCACGGTGCATGCCCACCTGCAGGTGCTGCAGCGTGACGGGTTCCTCCAGCGGGACCCGACGAAGCCGCGTGCGATCGTGGTCAACTTCGAGCCGAGATCGGGAGCGGCGCTCCACGTCCGGCCCGCCGCCCACGTGCCGTTGCTCGGCGACGTCGCGGCGGGCACCGGAGTGCTGGCGGACCAGAGCGTCGAGGAGGTGCTGCCGATCCCGGAGGACTTCACCGGCTCGGGTGAGCTCTTCATGCTCCGCGTCCGGGGCGACTCCATGATCGGGGCCGGCATCTTCGAAGGTGACTATGTCGTCGTCCGGAGGCAGCCCGAAGCCGAACCGGGCGAGATCGTCGTGGCGGGCATTCCCGGCGAGGAGGCAACGGTCAAGACGTTCAAGCGGCGTCGCAACAAGATCGTCCTCGTGCCCTCGAACCCCCGACTCGAGGAGATGGAGCTCCGGCCCGAGGACGTGACGATCTACGGCAAGGTGGTAACGGTCCTGCGTCGCCTGTGAGGCGTACCGCCGTCTCGTCCCGAGCCGCTCGTCGATCACGCGGTGAACGTACGCTGAGGCTGTAACAGTCCGTATGACCTGGTGTTTTGCGCTGACCAGGTCACTTCGCCGGTCAGGTCATGCGCTGGGGGTGAAAAGCACCTCGGCCAGGGTCCGGAACACGCGCTCGAGCTGGTCGAGCGGTACGTGCTCGTCGCCTCGGTGAGCCACGGTCGGCTCGCCGGGCCCGAAGTTCAGCGCGGGCACGCCACGCTCGGCGAAGAAGCTCACGTCCGTCCAGCCGAGCTTCGCTCTCGCCGGCTGCCCGCAGGTCGTCACGATCGCAGCGAGAAGCGGGTGCGAGAGCCCCGGCGGGGCAGCGGCCGCCGACTCCTCGAGCACGATCGTGGCGTCGTCGAGATCGCCGGACAGGCCGAGCAGCGGTGCGGCGACGACCTCACGGACAGACTCGAAGGCTTCGACGATCGTGCGATCGGGTGCGAAGCGATGGTTGATCACGACGCTCGCCGCGTCGGGCACGACGTTGTTCGCAACACCTCCGGACACCGAGACGGCCTGCAACGCCTCCCGGTACTCGCAGCCGTCGATCACCGGACGGCGCCCCTCGTACGCCGCGACGGCGTCGAGCACGGAGCCGAGCCGGTGGATGGCGTTGCGGCCCATCCACGGACGCGCCGTGTGCGCACGCTCACCACCGACCTCCACCGCGACGCGCAGCACCCCTTGGCACCCGGCTTCGACGTGCCCGCCGGTTGGCTCGCCGAGCACGGCGGCGTCCGCGGCCAGCCACTCGGGAGCGGCCGAGTCGATCTGTCCGAGCCCCGAGTGGCGACGATCGACCTCCTCACAGACGTAGAAGATCCATGTCAGGTCGGCAGCCATGCCCGAGCCCGGGGTCGAGCCGGCACCGCTCCGGCCGGTGGAGCCCACGACCCGGGCGAGCTCGAGGAACACGGCGTCCCCGCCCTTCATGTCGGCTGAGCCGAGACCGAACAGCACGTCGCCCTCGCGACGTGCGCGCTCGTTCCCGTTCGGTGGCACCGTGTCGAGGTGACCCGCCAGGACGAGACGCTGCGGGAGGCCGAACGTCGTTCGCGCGCAGACGTTGTCACCGATGCGCGCCACCTCGAGAGCCTCGCCCGCCACCGCTCTCAGGCGGGACTCGACGAAATCGGCGACAGCGCGCTCGTCGTGGCTGACCGAGGGAACGTCGACGAGCCGCGCCGTCAGCTCGAGCAGGTCCTCACCGGTGACAGTGGACCAGGTCGGGCCGGCGGCACCGGCATCGCCGCTCCTCCCCCGCCCCGTCATGCCGACACCCCGTGGGTGCGCAGGATCGAGTTGAGCTTGGACTTGTCGTGGCGCTCTCCCTCTGTCAGCCTGCGGAGCACGAGCACGCAGGGCAGGAAGAACTCGCCGCCCGGCATCTCACGGCGACGAGACGCTCCGACGGCGACGCTCCAGGGCGGCACCACACCTCGGGACAGCTCCTCTCCCGTGTCGCCGTCCACGACCGGGATCGCCGGGTTGAGGATGGTGCCCTCGCCGAGGACGGACCCGCGACCGACCCGTGCTCCCTGCGTGACCATGCACCGGCTCCCGATGAGGACGTCGTCTTCGATCACGACCGGCACCGCGTTCGGCGGCTCGAGCACGCCACCGATGCCGACGCCGCCCGAGAGGTGGACCCGTTCCCCGATCTGGGCACACGATCCCACCGTCGCCCACGTGTCGACCATCGTGTCGGACCCGACCCGCGCGCCGATGTTGACGAAGCTCGGCATCAGGATCGCCCCCGGACCGATGTACGAGCCCCACCGTGCGGAGGCTCCGGGGACGACCCTCACCCCGGCTGCCTCGTACCCGCGCTTCAGCGGCAACTTGTCGGCGTACTCGAAGGGCCCGAGCTCGACGGTCGAGACCGACGTCAAGGCGAACAGCAGAAGGATGGCCTGCTTGAGCCACTCGTGCACCAAGACGTCATCGGTGCCGGCATCCACCTCCGCGACGCGCGCCTCGCCCCGGTCGAGCAGGCTGATCGCCTGCCTCACGAGCTCGAGAGCGTCCTCGTCACCCGCACGGAGCTCACCTCGCTCACGCGAGCTCCACAGCTCGCCGATCGAGGTCCGCAAGGATTGCAGCGCGTCCACGAACGGGAGAGTAATCAACCGCTCGCGTAACCTCGGGAGCATGAGTGGATCGCCATCAACCGGCGCGCGAGGCGGCACCGTCCTGTCCGACTTCGACTGCTGGCCGTTCACGGCCGAGGGCAAGACGCGAGACGTCTACTGCGTCGGCGAAGGCCCGGCCGTGATCGTCATCAGCGAGGTGCCCGGCATCACGCCGCTCGTGGCCGAATTCGGGAAGAGGGTGGCGGCGATCGGGTGTACCGCAGTCCTTCCCCACCTCTTCGGCGAGCCCGGTGCCGAGGCGACGGTCGCACGAGTCGTCAAGGCCATCAGCCACGCCTGCATCTCGAGGGAGTTCGCCACGTTCGCCCTCAACCGGACGAGCCCTGTCACGAGCTGGCTCCGCGCTCTCGCGCGCGAGGCCCACGACCGCTACGGCGGGCCGGGCGTGGGGGTCGTGGGCATGTGCCTCACCGGTGGGTTCGCGCTCGCCATGATGGTTGACGACGTCGTCGTCGCACCGGTGCTCTCCCAACCGGCTCTGCCGATGCCGGTGAGCAAGGCGCACCGGTCCGACCTCGGCATCTCCCGGGAGGACCTGCGGCGCGTCCGCGAGCGATGCGCGGTCGAGGACGTGTGTGTGTTGGGGCTGCGTTTCTCGGGGGATCGGGGATCACCGGCCGAACGGTTCGCCCGGTTGCGGCACGAGCTCGGCGACCACTTCGTCGGGGTCGAGATCGATTCGTCTCCCGGCAATCCGGAGGGTTATCGCAAGCAGGCGCACTCGGTTCTCACCGAGGACTTGAAGGACGTGCCCGGAAGCGCCACCCGCGACGCGCTCGAACAGGTCCTCGACCTCTTCCGGTCCCGCCTCCTCGACCGCTGATCAGGACGCTTCGAGCCTCCGGCCGGCGAGCTCGAGACGCTCCATCGGCTGGACGACCGCCAGCCGGAGGTGGCCGGCGCCGGAGGGCCCGTACGCCTCGCCAGGGCTCGCGATCAGGCCGGCCCGTTCAGCCAAGAGCCGGGCGAGGCGGAAGCCTGGGCTCTCCGTCCTCCCTCGGCTGTCTGCACCCGGGAGCCCCGCCGGTGCCGGCACCCAGAGGTAGAAGGTCCCGTCGGGCACGACCGCCGGGATCCCTGCCTTCGTCAGAGCCCCTGCCAAGTATTCCAGTCGCTCTTCGTAACGGCGACGCTGCTCTGTGACGCTGTCGTCCCGGCCGAATGCGATCGCGGCGGCGTGTTGCACGGGGCCGGGCACCATGAGCCCGACGTGCCGGCGGATGGCCGCCAGGTAGCTGACGAGCTCGCGGTCCCCGGCGTACACCCCGACCCGAAGGCCGGCCAGGTTCGACCTCTTCGACAGGGAGTGCAGCGCGACGACTCCCTTCGTGCCGTGTTCGAGGATCGACCTCCCCCGCCCGCCGTTCGCCCACGTGAACTCGACGTAGCACTCGTCCGAGAACACCGGGACCCCATGGTCGCGGCCCCACGCAGCGACTGATCCGAGGTCCTCCAGCTGGCCGGCGGGGTTCCCGGGTGAATTGACCCACAGGCACAGGGCCCGGCCTGCATCCTCCTCGGTGATCGCGGCGAGGTCCATGGTGCCGTCGGCGAGGACCGGAACCGCAACGGCACGGCAGCGGGCGAGGACTGCGCCCATCTCGTAGGTCGGGTAGGCCAGGGCCGGGTAGAGCACCGTGTCGCGGCCGGGTGACCGCAGCTGCAGCCATTGTGGCAACCCAGCGACGAATTCCTTTGTGCCGACGCATGCGGCCAGCTCCTCGCGCGGATCGAGGACCACGCCGAAACGCCGCTCGATCCAATCCCCCGCCGCTCGCCGCATCTCGTCCGACCCGAGCGAGGTCGGGTAACCGCGCTCGGTCCCCGAGCTCCCGAGCGCCTCGACCACCTCGGCGTCGGGCGGATCGCACGGCGTCCCGACCGAGAGATCGACCATGCCACCGGGCAGCCGGGACGCGAGCTCTGAGAGCTCCGTCAGCTTGTCGAACGGATACGCGAGCGGGACGAACCCGCCCTCCTCCACCGGATTCGCCGTCATCGCTCCACGAACTCCTCGAATCGCCTTGCCCCCCGTTCGTCCAGTCTTGCCTGCATCCTCACCATCTCTCCTTCGTAGCGCTCCCCGACCACCTCTCCCTCACGATGGACGGCTGCCACGACGTCTCCCCTTCCCACGGGCACGGACAGCTCGAGGACCCGGTCCTCGGCACGAAGCCGGTCCGCCACGCGGCGCAAGAGCTCGGGCACGCCTTCTCCGGTGAGCGCCGAGAACGCCGGGGCGCCGTCGTGGGCGCCGGAGAGCTTTAGTGCCTGCTCGGGCGCCGAGTCGACCTTGTTGATGGCGAGCAGCTCCGGCACGTCGCCGGCACCGATCTCGTGCAAGACCGCCCGCACGGCGTCGATCTGCCCCTCCGGATCCCGCGCGGATCCGTCCACGACGTGGACGAGCAGGTCAGCCGAGGTGACCACGTCGAGGGTGGCGTGAAAGGCGTCGACGAGCTGGTGTGGCAGCTTCCTGACGAAGCCGACCGTGTCCGACATCAGCACCGCTTCGCCTCCCGGGAGCTCGAGGCGGCGCGTGCGCGGGTCGAGCGTCGAGAACAGGCGGTTCTCGACGAGCACGCCCGCGTCGGTCAACCGGTTGAGCAGTGTCGACTTCCCTGCGTTCGTGTATCCGACGAGCGAGACCGTCCGCAGCGCTCCGCGCCGCCGCGACCGTTGCTGGGTCTCGCGAGTTGCCTCCAGGTCTCGCAGCTCCGTCTCGAGCTTGCGGATCCTCCGCATGATGCGGCGCCGGTCCTCTTCGAGCTTCGTCTCGCCAGGGCCACGCGTGCCGATCCGGCCTGCCTGCTGGGACAGGGCGACCCCCTTGCCGCGAAGCCGCGGGAGCCGGTACTGCGAGAGCGCCAGCTCGACCTGTGCCCGGCCCTCCTCGGTGTGCGCGTTCTGGGCGAAGATGTCGAGGATCACGGCGGTGCGGTCGATGGCGGTCCTCCCGAGCAGCCTCTCGAGGTTGCGTTGCTGGGCAGGCGACAGCTCCTCGTCGAAGACGACGGTGTCCGCATCCACCTGCTCGCAGATCAGGCGAAGCTCTTCGGCCTTGCCGCGCCCGATGTAGGTCGCCGGATCGGGCGCGCCCCGTCGCTGCACGACGCGGGCAGCCTCGTCTGCACCGGCGGTGTCGACGAGCAGGGAAAGCTCGTCCAGGCTCGCCTCGACCTCGTCGAGCGTCCTCGGCCACGAGAGGACCCCGACGAGAACGATCTTCTCCCGGAACCTCCGGTCGATGAGCGTCAAGTGGCCGCGCCGCCCGGAACCTCGATGACGACCCGCGCGACCCGGCAGGCGGGGCCGGACAGCGTCACGTCCGGCTCGTCGAGCGGCCCCGACAGCTCCACCGTGAGGATCCCTCCCGGGTTGCGCACCTGCACGCGGTCGCCGACCAACCCCGACGCTCGCGCCGCAGCTGCGGCGGCACAGCTACCGCTCCCGCATGCCTCGGTGAGCCCTGCACCCCGCTCCCAGACGACGAGGTCGAGCCCGCCGTGCCCGTCCGGCGAGACGGCTTCCACGTTGCGGCCTCCCGGCACGCACTGTTCGAGCACAGGACCGATCGCCTTGATGTCCACGGTGGCGAGGCTCGGGCCCATGAGGACGAGATGGGGGTTGCCGGCGTCCACCTCCCGGGCCTCGAACCCGTCGCCGAGGACGGGGGCCGGGCGCTCCGGCAAGCTCACATGGAGCGTGCCCATCGACACGGCGATCTCTGCACAGCCGCGCGCAGGCCGTGCACCGACGACCGCTCTCACAGGCCCGCCGTCGGTCTCGATCTGCAGCGTCGTGCTCGCGACGGCCCCGGAGTCGACGAGGGCGAGGGCAAAGCAGCGCAGCCCGTTCCCGCTCGTCTCGGCGCGGCCGCCGTCGGCGTTCCGCAGCTCCATCGCCGCAGCTGCGCCGCCCGAAGCGGGTCGCGCGACGACGAGGCCGTCCGCACCGATGCCACGGTGACGGTCACAGAGCCACCGCACGAGCTCGTCGGGGATCTCGCCGCCGGCTCCGTTCGTGAGCGCCGCCGCATCGAGCGCCACCAGGAAGTCGTTGCCGAGGGCGTGGTACTTGAGCAGCGAAGCGGTCGTCACGACGGCCCAGTCTCCCACCGCTTCAAGACGAGCTCGACCAGCCAGTCGTCATCGGCGGGGAGCCACTGGACGCGCGGGTCTCGGCGGAACCACGCCTCCTGGCGGCGTGCGAACTGCCGAAGACGGCGGATCGTCGTCACGATCGCTTCCTCGAGCGAGCACCCGCCCTCGAGGTGATCGAGGATCTCGGCGTATCCGATCGCCTGGCGCGCGGTGCGCGACAGGCCGCCGGGCTCGGCCGCGAGTCCCCGGACCTCGTCCACGAGACCCTCTTCGAGCTGCTGGGACAGACGAGCCGCGAGTTGTTCGTCGAGGACGGCACGCTCGAGGCTGAGTCCCACGATGACGGTGGAGATCGGCGGGTACTCCTCGAGTCCCGGCCCGAACTCCGAGAAACGGCGACCGCTTCCTTCTGTCACCTCCAGCGCACGGAGCACGCGTCGCAGGTTCGTCGGCTCGATGCGGGACGCGGCCACCGGGTCGAGCTCCCGCAGACGAGCGTGCAACAACGCCGGCGCGTCCTCGCCGCGGGCGGAGGCCTCCGCCTCCAACCGGGCCACAACGGCCGGGTACCGGCCGGGAAGATCGAGCTCGTCGAGGACGGCTCGGTGGTAGAGGCCGGTGCCCCCGACGAGCACGGCGCTGTGTCCGGCTCGATGGACCTCCTCGAGCACGGCCCGCGCCTCTGCCTGGAATCGTGCGACGGAGAACTCCTCGCTCGGTTCCGCGAGGTCGAGGAGACGCCACGCATGCCGCGAGGCTGGGTCGGCCGCGCGCGAGGGCTTGGCCGTGCCGATGTCCATCCGCCGGTAGACGGCGAGCGCGTCGACCGAGAGGAGAGCGACATCGCCGAACTCGTCGGCGAGCCGGGCGGCGAGCTCGGTCTTGCCGGTCGCGCTCGCGCCGACGACGGCGAGGTCCGGGCGCCGCCGGTGGCGCAGCACCGTCACCGGCAACGATCGAGTGTCCGGGTCAGAGCTCCTCGACTTCCCCGCCGGTGACCGCGCCGGCGCGACCCTGACCGTTGGAGGACGCCGAGGCCTTGTGCCGCGGCCTCGAGCGCTTCACGAGACGGTCCTTCATCTTCGTGAGTCGATGTGCCGCCTTGTCCAGTGCGACCTCGAAGGCCGTGTCCGGCTTTGCTCCGGCACCGGCAGCGCGCACGACCTGCCCGCGGCTCTCGATCCTGAGCTCGCACGTGACGGGCTCGCCGAGGCGGCCCCTCCGATCGCCGGAGAAGAGCACCTCTGCCCGGTCGACCCCGTGGAGATACTTCCCGAGGAGCTCCACTTTCGCTGCTGCGAGCTCGCGTACGTCACTCGGCAGGTCGACATGGCGGCCGTGGACGTCGATCTCCATCGGCACCTCCTCAGCAATCTTGAGCCGCCCGGTGGGCGCCTCGGCGTTCGACGAAGATGAGCACGTGCGGCTGACCTGGTCTTTGGCCCCACACTCGCCTGCTGAGGAGGTCCCGGCCTTCTCGCGGGCGACCAGCCGCGGCATCTGCCACGCCCGATCCATCCGTGAGAGTCCCGGCACGGTTGGCTCCTTCTCCGCCCGGCGCCGACAACCGGCGCAAAGGCGGGCAGGGCTTACTTCTAAGCCGCACCATGCTCAGCGACCACAAGTCGCCTTACGTGGGTCGTTTTGCCTGCGACTGGCATCGACTCGCAACCACAGACCCGCACGTGCTCATCCGTGCCCAGTGTAGTGAGAGGGTGCGCTGTCGGCCCGCCGCCCCCCTCGAGCCTCAGTCGGCTCCCCAGGTTGCCAAGTAGTCCCGTTGCCGCTCGGTCGGCGTGTCGATCGCGACGCCCATGGCGGACAGCTTCATGCGGGCGATCTCGTCGTCCACCGCCGGCGGGAGGTCGTGCACGCCAGGAGCGAGCGACTCGCCGTGACGCACGATCCACTCGCAGGCCAAGGCCTGAACCGAGAACGACAGATCCATGACCTGCGGGGGATGGCCGTCGGCGGCGCCGAGGTTGACGAGCCGGCCCTCGGCGAGCAGCAGGAGATGGCGATCTCTTCCCACCTCGAAGTCGTCGACCATCGGGCGGACGCGCCGGGCGCTCCCACCGGCGAGCTCCCGCAGCGCGCCGACGTCGATCTCCACGTCGAAGTGGCCCGCGTTCGCGAGGATCGCGCCGTCCCGCATCCGCTCGAGATGCTCGCGCCTGATGACGTCCCGGTTGCCGGTCGCCGTCACGAAGATCTCTCCGATCGGAGCAGCTTGGCTCATGGGCAGCACACCGTAACCATCGGTCACGGCCTCGAGAGCCTTCAGGGGATCGATCTCGGTGACGATCACGATCGCGCCGAGACCGCGCGCTCGCGAGGCGACCGCGCGCCCGCAGTTGCCGTAACCGGCCACGACGACCGTCGCCCCGGCGAGGAGCACGTTCGTCGATCGGAGGATGCCTTCGATCGTGGACTGCCCGGTGCCGAGCCGGTTGTCGGCGAGGCAGCGGGTGGCAGCACCGCTCAGTGCCAGGACGGGGTACGACAGCCCACCGCCGGCCGCGAGCGCGCGCAAGCGGAGGGCGCCTGTGCTCGTGTCCTCGGTGCCTGCCAGCACCCCCGACGCGTCGGCGCCGCGCGCTCCGTGCAGGCGCGCCACGAGATCGCAGCCGTCGTCGACCGTGATGTGCGGTCGCCGGTCGAGCACGGCGTCAGCGTGCGCGACGTACCTCTCGTGATCCTCGCCGCGGCAGGCGAAGGTCGCGATGCCCTCCGCCTGGACGAGGAAGGCTGCCACCTCGTCGTTCGTCGAGAGCGGGTTCGAGGCGCACACCGAGAGCTCCGCCCCGCCGGCCGCGAGCGCACCGAGCAGCACCGCTGTCTCGGCCGTCACGTGCAGGCTCGCTCCGATCCGCACTCCTTCAAGCGGCCTGTCGGAGGCGAAGCGATCGCGCACTCGTGCGAGCACCGGCATCTGCCGTGTCGCCCACTCCACGCGCCCACGGCCGAGTGGAGCAAGGGCGAGGTCGGCGACGTCGTGGGCCGGAGGGTCCGCCATCGGCCGGTCAGCTGGCGGCGGGCTCGTGGAGCCGGCGCTTGATCTCGGTCAGCATCGGGACCGGGCCCGGGTCGATCCCTTCGCGGGCCGCCAGGTGCAATGACACGGCGTCTCCGATGGCGACGAGGTCGAAGAAGGCGGCAAGCTCGCAGCTGCCCTCTCCGGGGACCGTCACGACGTCGCCGACGGCTTCGCCCACCGCCTCTGCCAAGAGATCGAAACGACGTGCCATCTTGCCCGGCTCCCCCGGCCGCTCCCCGGGCATCCGGAGCTCGACGAGGGTCATCGCCTGGCGCGTGACGTCACCGTGCTGGCCGAAGCCGCACACCTCGTTGTGGCAGACCTCCGGCTGCTCGCCCGAGAACGCCGGCGCCTTCGCGTTCTCGTTCACCTGCGTCTTCCACCTGCGCGCGGCGACGGCTCCGAGCCCGGAGCTGCCGTGCACGAGCGGGATGGTTCGGCC
>JAJYGW010000331.1 GCA_021790615.1 Actinomycetes bacterium
GAGCGAGGTGACGAGCTCCTCGCGGAGCGCGTCGAGGGGCGGGTTGGTGACCTGTGCGAACAGCTGGGTGAAGTAGTCGAAGAGCAACCGCGGCCGGGACGAGAGCACAGCGGGCGGGGTGTCGTCACCCATGGAGCCGATCGGCTCGGCGCCCGTCGCGGCCATCGGGGCGACGACGAGGCGGAGCTCCTCCTCGGTGTAGCCGTAGAGGCGCTGGTGGACGACGACTCGGGCGTGCTGGGGCGTCAGCATCCGCTGTGGCGGGAGGTCCTCGAAGCGGACGAGGCCCGCCTCCAGCCACTCGCCGTAGGGCTGCTCGCGGGCGAGCGCAACCTTCAGCTCCTCGTCGTCGACCACCCGGCCGAGACCGGTGTCGACGAGGAACATCCGCCCGGGCTGGAGCCGCCCCTTGGCCACGACCTGCTCCGGTGCGACGTCGAGCACGCCCACCTCGGATGCGAAGATCACCCGTCCGTCGTCGGTGATCCACCACCGTGCGGGGCGGAGGCCGTTGCGGTCGAGCACGGCCCCGACGAGCCTCCCATCGGTGAAGGCGACGGCGGCCGGGCCGTCCCAGGGCTCCATGAGGCACGCGTGGAAGCGGTAGAAGGCGCGCCGGGCGGGGTCCATGTCGGCCTGGTGCTCCCATGCCTCGGGGATCATCGTGAGCACGGCGTGGGGGAGCGACCGACCGCCGAGGTGGAGCAGCTCGAGAACCTCGTCGAACGTGGCGGAGTCCGAGGCGGCCGGGGTCACGATCGGCAGCGCGCGCTCGAGGCCCGGCAGGCGTGCCGTGGCGCAGAGCGCCTCGCGGGCACGCATCCAGTTCCGGTTCCCGGCGAGGGTGTTGATCTCGCCGTTGTGGGCGACGAGCCGGTAGGGGTGCGCGAGCGGCCAGGACGGGAAGGTGTTGGTGGAGAAGCGCGAGTGCACGAGCGCGAGCGCGGAGGCGAGCCGCTCGTCGCCGAGGTCGGCGAAGTAGCTCGGGAGCTGGCCGGCCGTGAGCATCCCCTTGTAGACGAAGGTCCTGGCGGACAGGCTCGGGAAGTAGACACCCGCGAGCGCGTGCTCGACGCGCTTGCGGAGGACGTAGACGAGGCGGTCGAGCTCGATCCCCGCCCGCTCGCCTGTGGCATCGGTGAGGAAGAGCTGCTCGATGACCGGTTCGGCGGCCCGAGCCGTTGCGCCGAGTGCCCGGTTGTCGGTCGGGACCGTGCGCCAGCCGAGCAAGGCACAGCCCTCCTCCACGGCGAGCGACTCCACCGCCGCCTTGGCGTGCTCCCGCTCGACCGGATCCCGGGGGAGGAAGGCCAACCCAGTGGCGTAACGGCCGGCGGGGGGGAGCGGGAAGGAGAGCACGGCACGGAGGAAGGCGTCCGGGACGCCGAGGAGGATCCCGGCCCCGTCACCGCTGTCCGGCTCAGCTCCCGATGCGCCACGGTGCTCCAAGTGCTCGAGCGCCGTGAGGCCCTGGCGCACGATGTCGTGGCTCGGCCGGCCGGCCATGTCGACCACGAATGCGACACCACAGGCATCGTGCTCGTCCTCGAGCCGATGCAGCGGTGCTCCGTCGCCCTCGCTTGCCCCGCGCATGTCCATCTCCGTCGTCTCGTCCACCGGTTCACCGGTCTCTCGGCGCGGAGGGACGGCGCTGGCCCTCGGTCCCGGTGAGTGTAGCCGTGGCGTCCGGGCGCTGGGGCGGGTCGGTGTGCCTGCCCTGGGGAGCCGAACGCGGGGGCGGGTCGCGTCGCCCGCCGTCGCTCGGACTAGCGGCGGCCCTCCCAGCAGGCTCGCTCGTCACCCCGAGGGTCTGTGACCTCGTGTGCCTCCATGTCCGGCCCGAAGGTCATGACGGCTCTCGTGTCGAGGTCGTAGGGCGCCCAGCCCGGGTCGAGGTCGCTGACGAATCGGACCCAGGCGTCGTGGACGAGACGTGCGAGCACCTCCGGGCGCTCCGCGCCGAGCAGCTCGTCCCGCTCGGTTTCGAGGGTGTCGAAGACGAAGGGGAGCTCGAGCGCATGGCAGGCACCGAGCCGGCCACCGAACGCCGGCGAGGGCCAGGCGAACTCGTACATCCACGTGCCGGCGGGCCCTCCCGAGCGGGCTTCGGCGAGCCGGATCGCCGGAATGCGGAAGAACCAGTCGGTCCCGAACGCCACCACCAGCTCGCCGGGAGTCGCGCCCGGCCGGTTCTCGCGGTACCGGGCGAGGCCAGCCTCGTCGAGACCGTAGGCCGACGCGAGCAGCCCGAGGAGCGTCTCGTCGACGAGGTCGACGAGACCGTTCGGGACCAGGAAGAGGCGCTGTTCGTCGGTGTTGGTGCCCACCAGCAGGGCGATCTCTCGCCCCGCGCCCTGCGCCACCGCGCGGTGGGGGACTTCGGGCACGATCGGGGCGGCGACGACCGGCTCCCAGATCATCTGGTTCGTGGCGATCTCTCCCCAGCGCCCCGGGTCGGGGGTGGCGGCCGCTTCGGCGGCGAGCGCCTGTTGTGCGTCGAGGAGGGCGGGGAGCGGGACCGCGGCCATCGCCGCGCGCGTCGGCGCCACCCCGAGCCGCTCGGCGAGGCGACCAGCGACTCGCAGGGCCGTCTCGGGAGAGAGGACGTGGTGGCCGGCCCCGCTCTGAGGGATCGCCCCGCGGAACAGCCCCGCCGACAGGGGCGAGGCGAGCAGGGTCGCCACGCTCATCCCCCCTGCGGACTCGCCGGCGATGGTCACTTTCGCCGGGTCGCCACCGAAGGCGGCGATGTTGTCAGCCACCCAGCGAAGCGCGGCGAGCTGGTCGGCGAGCCCGACGTTTGCGATCTCGTCGCCTGCGTAGAGGAAGCCGTCCGCGCCGAGGCGGTAGTTGATGGTCACGCAGACGACCCCGTCCTCGGCGAAACGATGCCCGGCGTAGGTGGGTACCGCGCCGCTGCCGTTCGCAAACGCTCCCCCGTGGATCCAGACGAGCACCGGCAGACCGGCGGCGGCTGGATCGGGCGTCCAGACGTTGCAGTTCAGGCAGTCCTCACCCGGAATAGA
>JAJYGW010000204.1 GCA_021790615.1 Actinomycetes bacterium
AGGCGATGGTGGAGAACCCGCTCGGCTGACGGCGTGGGTGATGCGGTCCCGCGGCGTCAGGAAGGCGGCCCGAACAGCCGGCCGACGGCACCGAGGAGCGCGTCCGCGACCGCGGCCGGGTGCTGCGCGTGCACGTCGTGGTCGGCCGGTGAGAACCAGTGCACCTTCGCCCGCGGGAGGGCAGCGAGGGCCTGGTCGATGCCGGCGCGCTTCGCCCTCGTCCACTCGGGCATGCTCGGCGAGTCGACCGGCAGCAGGAGCACCGGAACGGTGATCTTCGGGTAGATGTCACCCGGGCGCGACTCCCACATCGTCCGCAGGATCTGGAGGTGCCGCTCGAAGGTGAGCCAGGGTGCGACCGTGCCGTCCGGGCGGACCGCGAAGTTCGCGAGCGCCGCACGTACTCCTGCCTCGGGCCAGTCCGGGTGCATCTCGAAGAAACGCCGCTCCACCTCCTCATACCTCGCGCCCTCGATCTTCGGTGGCGCCAAGGCGACGCTCACCTCTTCCCATGTCGGGAAGCGCGCCGCCGCATCGATCGTCCCGCCGTCGATGGCCGCCACGCCGCCGAGGCGCTCGGGGAAGCGAGCCGCCAGTTGCATCACGAGGTTGCCGCCGAAGGACTGACCCACCACTATCGGCCGGTCGAACTGCGCCGACGCCGGGTCGTCCCTCAGGGCGTCGAGGACAGCCACCACGTCGGCGCACAGTGTGTCGTAGTCATAGCCTCCGTCCGGCTTGTCGGACCGCCCGTGACCGCGCAGGTCGACAGAGGCGGCCGCGTGGCCGGCTGCCACGAGATGCCGGGCGACGCCGTCGTAGAGGCGGGCGTTCGACGCGAGCCCGTGGATGAGCACGAAGCCGGGCCATTGCGCCGCAGCAGAGCCCTGCGGCAGCTGCCAGACGTCGACAGCCAGCTCGACGTCGCCGACGCCGACGACTCGGCGCGTCTCGTATCCGGTGTCGCCGGGTGTCATGTCGCGGCCGGCTCCGCCGCCCACGCGAGCCGGTCCACGATCCGTTGCAGGCCGATCGAGTCGGCAGCTGTGCGCTCCAACTCTGCCGTCCCCTCGACGACCTCGCAGAAGTGGTCCACCATCAGCCGGTACGGATCGGCGCCTCGACTCGTGATCGTCCCCGTCGAACCGTCCTGGCGCGTGATACGGATCTCGACGTCGTCCTCACCGGGCGTGAAAGCGCGGTCGACCGAGAGCGCGGCCTGTGTCCCGACGATCTCCAGCACCTGTCGCTCCGGCGCCTCGAAACTGCACTGGAACGAACCGCAGCGGCCCTCGCCGAAGTCGAGCCACCCAGAGAAGCTGGCGTCGACCCCGAGCGGCGCCCGATGAGCCTCCCCTGTGACGTCTCTCACCGCTCCCGGATCGCCGGGATCCACACCTGCCGCAGCGATGAGCGGCGTCAGGCAGTAGATGCCGACGTCGAGCAGGGCGCCGCCACCCATCTCGGGGCGCCACCGGTGGTCGTCGGGCCGGTCGAGCACGCCGGTGAACGCGGCAAACCCGAAGAGCACATCGCCCACGGCACCGTCCCTCACGAGCTCGCGTAGGTGGCGGTCGCGTGGGTGGAAGTGGGTCATGTACGCCTCCATCAGCACGACGCCCGCAGCCTCGCACGCGTCGCGCATGGCGAGAGCGTCGTTGGCGGTCGGAGCGAGAGGCTTCTCGCAGAGGACGTGCTTGCCGGCCGCCGCCGCGCGCTCGGCCCACTCGCGGTGGAGCGAGTTCGGGAGGGGGACATAGACGGCGTCGACTGCCGGGTCGTCGAGCAGGGACTCGTAGTCGGAGTATGTCGCTTCGGAATCCGAAAGGCTGGCCGTTGCTGCGAGCCGGCACGCTCCGGAACCCTCGATCGCCGGCATCACCGCCGCGCGGGCGACGATCGAGGTCGAACCGATCACCCCGATGCCGAGCTTCCTGCTCATGGCGCTTCCGACACAGCCAGCAGCCCGCCGGGGTCAGTCCGCCGGACGGCTCAAGGTGATGGGGACGTCGCCCTCGTCGGTCGAGCGTTGCGCCGCTTCGAGCAGAGCCACCACGTCACGGGCCGACTCCGGCGTGACCGCCAGCGGCTCACCGAAGATGAGGTGGTCCGCCAGGTTGCGGTGGAAGGGGTACCGCTCCGGGGGAACAGGAGGGAGCCGGGTCTCGGTCAAGCCGTAGCCGGGCTCGTAGCGAGCGAGGGTCAGCTCGACCGGTGCCTCGGCGTGGTGCAGCTCCTCGCCGATGTACCCGACACCGGGGTCGACGCGCTCGACCCGGATGGGGCGGTAGTGACCACCGACCGTGCCGCGTGTTCCCTGCACGTAGAACTTCGGCCGGCGGATGGCGGCGACGTCGCTCTGGACGAATTCCGCCTCTCTCCCGTCGGCCCATGTCAGGTGCACGCGGACCTGGTCGAGGTTGGTCACGTCGCGCCACACCCGCTTGTGCCCGTGGGCGACGAGCCGGTCCGGGAAACCGCCCATGAGGAGCAGGATCCAGTCGAGGTGGTGCGAGCCCCAGTCGTAGACGGCTCCACCCGAGACGGCGACCTCCGAGTGCCACGCCCGGCACGGGTGCTCGAAGCCTCCGACGAACGTCTCCACACTGAACAGCTCTCCGAGCATGCCGGAATCGACGGCGCGACGTATGGCGAGGAAGTCGGGATCCCAGCGGCGGCTCTGGTGCACGGTCAGCACCAGTCCCTCTGCGCGGGCGCGGGTGAGGAGCTCATCTGCTTCCCTGACTGTCAGGCACATCGGCTTCTCGAGCGCGACGTGCTTGCCGGCCGCGAGAAGGTCCCGGGCGAGCTCGAAGTGTGTCGACGGAGGGGTGGCGACGACGACGATCTCGACGTCGTCGTCGTTCGCCAGCTCGGTCACGGTGCCGTAAGGACGCAGCCCCGGGAACTCCTCTTCGGCGGCCTTGCGGCGCGCCGGGTCGAAGTCGCAGGCGGCGATCATCTCGAGGCCGGGCGTGGCGTCGGCGGCCAGGCCGTGGTACAGCCCCATGCCGCCGTAG
>JAJYGW010000271.1 GCA_021790615.1 Actinomycetes bacterium
CGATCTCGTCGCCGCTCAGGGACACCCAAGGCGTTCGCGGGCCGCCGCACCCCTCGCCCTGCCCTGGGAGCGTGAAGGGGTGGGTGTTCGTGCCCTGGTCGAGGACCCGGAACGCGCCGGCGGGCCTGTCGGTGGCCGGGTCGAGCGGTGCGACGAGCAGCCGCCAGGCCACGGGCTGCTCCTCGTGCCCGGAACAGGGACCGCGACCGGCCCTCCGGTCGGCCCGAGCCGCTTCCACACGACGAGCGCGAGCCAGTGATCGTCGGCGGCCACGATGGTGGCGGGATCCCAGAGGCCATCCGGCGGCACGGTCGTCTCGCGGGCGAGGAGCGGGATCGCGGTGCGCCTCGTCGTGCCCGACGCGAGGTCGGTCACGACGAGGCTGGCATGGCCACTCCGCGGCGGCTCATCCACGGTGTAGGTCCGTGAGCCCCAGGTCGCGAGGGCCCTGTTCCCGGCCATCGTGTGCAATGACACCGCGGGCACCGCGATCGTGGGCAGGCCGAGAGCCGGCAGCCATCCCTCCGGCGTCGCCGCCGCAGTTGGGATCGGCGACAATGCCGGAGCAGACGCCGCAGCCAGGCTCGAGCCGGGGCCAGGCGCGCTGGCCGACGGCGTGCTCTGGCTCGGCGGCGGAAGCGAGGGCATCGCCGTGCCGGGAGAACTGCCGCAGGCCGTGAGCACGATGGAGAGTGCGACCACTGCCAGAGCAGCGCCGCCATCGCGACCGCGCACTAGGTTCATGTCGCGCCTCCCTCGCCCACGATGACTGCTGACGGGTGAGCGCAGTCAGCGGAATCGCCGAGATCCCAAGCTTCGTGCCCGTGGTCTCGTAAGTCTGCCAGGAGAACGAGCCATCGCCGAGCTGCTCGCTTGCCGGCCGCGCTCTGCCCGCCGGCCACCGCCAGCTCCTGCTCCACCCTTCCCTCGGCTCCCGGGCGCGCCGCGGCCACACCCTCATCGAGATAACGCAGCCGATCGCGGAACCCGGACGCGACGGGCTGTCACCGCCCCACGGAGATGGGCAGGTCGACGGACAAGGGCAGTGTGGGAATGATGGCCTGATTTGGCCCCACCGTGATGCTCAGAAGTGGCCCCACCCCCGACCCGTTCTCCTTGATGCCGTGAACCGATCAGGTCGGGTCGATCAGGCCGTGGCGGCACCTCCCTTCCGGGCCCGCTCGGTGGCCCGCAGCCGGTAGGAGGCGCTGCCCGTCTCGATGACGTGGGCGCGATAGGTCAGGCGGTCGACGACCGCTGCCGCCAGGCGCCCGTCGGGGAAGATCGAGGTCCATTCGGAGAACGGCAGGTTGGAGGCCACCGCGATCGAGGCCCGCTCGTCGCGCTCGGTGATCACCTGGAACAGCAGCTCGGCGCCCCGCGGGTCCAGGTGGACGTAGCCGAGCTCGTCGAGACAGAGCAGGTCGAGGCGCGCATAGCGGGCCACGGTCCGGGCGAGGACCCGCTCGTCGGCCGCCTCGGCGAGCTCGTTGACGAGTCCTGCCGCGGTCACGTAGCGCACCCGCAGACCGCGCTCGCAGGCGGCGATCCCGAGCCCCGTCAGCAGGTGCGACTTCCCGGTCCCAGGATCGCCCAGCAGGACGACCGGCTCGCCGGCGGCGACCCAGGCGAGGGCCGTGAGGGCGGCGAGGGTGCCGGGCGGGATCGTGGGCGCCGCCGCGAGGTCGAAGTCGTCAAGCCGCTTGATCCGGGGAAACCTCGCCTCGGCGATCCGGCGCTCCCGGCGCCTCCCGTCGCGCTCGTCGAGTTCGGCCGATAGGACCTCGGCGAGGAAGGCCCGGTGGGTGAGCCGGTCTCGGGCGGCGGCGTCGGCGAGCGCCTCCGCCTGGGTGCGGACGGTGGGCAGCCGGAGCGACCGGCAGGCGGCGTCGATGGCAAGCGCGGCCGCCTGCTCGGTGAGGGATATGCCGCTCATCGGGTCCGACCTCCGGCGATCACCGTGAGCAGGGTGTCATAGCCGCCCAGGACCGGGACGGGACGGGCCCAGCCGGCACGCTCGGCGCGGTCCGCTGTGACCGCGGTCGTGCCTCGACCGTCGGCGATCCGGCGGGCCTCGATCGCGACCAGGGCAGGGTCCGCCGAGCGCATCCGTTCGACCGTGTCGAGCGCGGCATGGATCGCGATGAACGGCAGCGTCCGATGGAGCAGCAGGACCTCGATGAGGGCCCGCGTCCCGGCGGCGTCGCCGTGCGTGCGGCGTGCCCGCGCCCAGAACCGCTCGTGGGCAGCGGTGAAGGCGCCGCTCGCCCGCGCCTGGGCGAGGGTGAGCGAGGATGACAGGGCGCCGGGCTTGCGCACGAGGACCTCGAGATAGTGGTCGAGCAGCAGGGTCTGGGTGCCCTTGCGGGGGCTGCGCTCGTGGCGGGCGACGAGGGTGCCGCCCGCGAGCGCCTCGACATGGCGGGCACCCAGGCGCACCGTCACCTCCCGCCCGGCGAGCCCCGCCGGCACCGAGTACCAGCGCTGGCGCACGCAGATCCGCGCCTTCGCGTCGACCCGCGCCGTCAGGACCACCGCCGAGGGGAACGACTCGACCGGCAGCGGCCGGAGCGATCCCCGCTCGGCGGCGAAGGCTTGGCCGACCGTCTGCGCCCGACCCTCGATCCGGCGACCGTCGTCGCGCCGGTCCGCCGCCACGAGGAGCGCGTCGAAGGCCGCCAGGTCGGCGACCTTCGGGACCGGCACCAGGTGGCGTCGCCGGAAGCGGCCCACCTCGCCTTCGACGCCGCCCTTCTCGTGGGCGCCCTTCTCACCCGGGATGCAGAAGAACGGGTCGAAGCCATAGTGGCTGTGGAGCGCGGTGAAGCGGTCGGTCTCGGTCCGGTCACGCCCGATGAGGACCTGCTTGACCGCGCTCGTGAGGTTGTCGTACCGGATCCGGGCCGGCACTGGGGTTGCCCCGGTCTGACGGACATCCAGCATCGGCCGGAAGGGCCGGGAAAGGATGTCCATCATGGAGGCCATGGAACAGCAGCGACGCCCGCGTCGCGAGTT
>JAJYGW010000212.1 GCA_021790615.1 Actinomycetes bacterium
ACGATGACGGCCGTCGAGGGTCTCGTCTACGTGGTCACGAACGGGAACACGTTGTCGCTGTCGAAGTGGCACACGATCGCGGCGATCGGCAACGCCAAGGCGCTCGGAATTGGCATCCCCATCTGGTTCATGATCGGGGCCGTCGTCGTCGCAGGTGTCTGCCTGCGCTTCACGCGTGTCGGGCGCGCCATCTACGCGGTCGGCGGCAACCGGGAAGCTGCGCGGATCGCAGGCATCCGGGTCGGCCTGATCACGATGCTCACCTACGGCGCGGCCGGGCTGTTCGCGGGCATGGCCGGGATCGTGGACGCAGGGCGCCTTGCGGCGGCGTCTCCGACAGTTGGGGCCACCATCAATCTGATCGCCGGGGCAGCGGTGCTCCTGGGGGGGACCAGCTTCTCGGGGGGCGAGGGAGGCATCTTCGGCACGATCCTCGGCGTGCTGCTCATCGGTGCGCTCGAGAACGGCCTCGGCGTCGTCGGGGTCTCCGACTTCTGGTCGAACGTGGTCACCGGGATCGTGCTCATCGTCGCCGTCGGCCTGGACCAATTCCAAAAGGCCCGGACCCGCAAGCGTTTCACCCGCGAGTCGACGGAGATCGGCAAGGCGGAGCCAAGTCCGGAGCCCCAGGTCGCGCCTGTGGCTACGTACGAGCAGGCCCCTTCGAACATCACAGCCCCTCTGGGGCCGCGGTCGACCGGTGGCTGAGCGCGCCGCCGCCAGCCCCAAAGAAGACAGCGTGGGTGCCGCTTGAGCACCCTGTTCCACGCCGCGGCGACGCGAGTCGAGGTCGCGGCCGAGGCCGCGTTCGCCTATCTCGCCGACGGCATGCGCCAATCGGAGTGGACGCTCGGCAGCTGGGACCGCGTGCAGATCGGCGAGGCGCTCTTCCGGGGGCGTTCCCTCTTCGACGGTGCCGAGGTCTACGTGCGGATCTCGACGGATCCCGTCGCGCTCCTCGTCGACTACGAGCTCGGGCCGGCCCTCGATCGGCTCCGGCGCGTCAACTCCGCCCGAGTGGTTCCCGGAGAGGTGCTCGGCTGGCCGGAGCCGAGCTGTGTGGTCACCTTGATGAAATGGCGGACCTCGGCCCAAGACGACGCGGCCTGGCAACGCCTCTGCGCCGCCTACGATGCCGAGATCCATATGATCAAGGGCAGGCTCGAGCTCGGGTTCTGATCGTGCAGGTCGCTGACATTCTTCCGACGCAGCGGACGCTTCCGGCGTTGCTGGCCAAGCGGGCCGAGTCCGGCAGCGAGGCGCCGCTCCTCCGGTTCGCAACGACGGTCCGCTCAGCTCCGGCGATGGCGGAGCGCGCGGCGCGTCTTGCAGGTGCGTTCGCGCAGCGAGGCGTACGTGCCGGAGACCGGGTGGCGGTGCTCGCCAGGAACCGGGTCGAAGTGATCGACAGCTTCGCGGCATGCGGGTGGCTCGGAGCGGTCTTCGTCCCCATCAACGCCTCCACGCGGGGTCCTCAGCTCGCGCACATCCTTCACAACGCCGAGCCACGGGTGCTGGTGGTCGAGGCGGACCTGCTCGAGCGCCTCGACTCCGTCGAGCGCCTTCCTGACACGCTGGGGCAGCTGTGGGGGCTCGGGGATCATCCGACCACGTGGCGTGGACGGCCGATCGACCCGTTCCCCGCCGACGCGGACCCGATAGTGGCTGCGCCGGTACTGCCCGGTGACGACCTCGCCGTGCTCTACACCTCGGGCACGACGGGACCGTCGAAAGGGGTCCGCTGCCCGCATGGCCAGTTCTACTGGTGGGGGGTCAACTCGGGTGGTGCCCTCGGAGTCCACGAGGGAGACGTCCTCTACACCTGCCTCCCCTTGTTCCATACGAACGCGCTCAACGCCTTCTTGCAAGCGGTGGTCAACGACGCCTGTCTCGTCGTCGGCGAGCGGTTCTCCGCCTCCCGCTTCTGGGACGAGCTCGTCGAGAGCGACGCCACCGTGACCTACCTCCTCGGCACGATGATCTCGATCCTGTGCGCACGCGACTCGTCTCCCGCCGAGAGAGCGCACCGGACCCGCATCGCCCTGGCACCGGCGACGCCCGCGACGCTGTGGCCCGTGTGCAAGGAGCGCTTCGGCATCGAGATCGTCGAGGCGCACGGGATGACGGAGACGAATCTCGTGATCGGGCCTCGCCACAAGCAGCAGAGGCCCGGGGTGATGGGCAGGGTCATGCCGGGCTTCCACGCTCGGGTCGTGGACGAGCACGACGTCGAGGTGTCTGACGGCACTGCGGGTGAGCTGGTGGTGCGCGCCGACGAGCCCTTCGCCTTCACGACCGGCTACTGGAGAATGCCGGAGGCCACGGTCTCGGCCTTTCGCAACCTGTGGCTGCACACCGGCGATCGGGTCGTCCGTGACGCGCAAGGCTGGTACCAGTTCATCGATCGCCTGAAGGACGCGATCCGCCGGCGCGGAGAGAACATCTCGAGCTGGGAGGTGGAGCAGGTGCTCATCAGCCACCGGGGCGTCGCGGCTGCGGCCGTGGTTCCGGTGCCCTCCGAGCTGGGAGAGGACGAGGTCATGGCCTTCGTCGTGCCTTCGACCGACCCCGTACCGAGCCTCCGTGAGCTCGTCGAGCACTGCCAGGAGCGCCTCGCGTACTTCGCGGTCCCTCGCTACATCGAGCTCGTCGACAGCCTGCCTGTCACGTCCAACGGCAAGGTCCAGAAGTTCGAGCTGCGCGCCCGAGGGGTGTCAGCCGCGACGTGGGATCGTGAGAGGGAGGGTGTGCACGTCCGGCGTTGAAGGGCGGTCGTCGCGCAGTGCCCGGCCGATCTGCTGGCTCCCGTCGTCTCGCGGGCACTCGGGAACTTGTCGGCTGGGAAGTGGTGTGATCAAATATCTGCAATCGAGCGAGCCAGGACCCTGCTGGGTCGAGGAGGAGGGAGCGCGATGCGGGACTCGCGCCGCGGGTCGCCTTGACCTGTCCGAGGTGCACAGGTGGGCAATCTCGCATCGCCCCGGCGCCGATCAAGCGGCTCTTCGATGAC
>JAJYGW010000287.1 GCA_021790615.1 Actinomycetes bacterium
GTCTCTCCGTCGTGAGGGCCGCGATCTCCTCGGCGCTCACGATGTGCGACCCGATCTCGGAAGGGGGAAGCTCAAGACCTATCTGGGGCAACGTCATCGAGGTCCCGCGCGGCGCCCTCCTCGGACCGCTGTCGGCGGGTCCACTGTGGCAGCTACGGCGTGGCCGGGCGTCTCGGAGTGTCCCTGGGTGAGGGCGACGCCCGCCCCGGCGAGGAGCACTCCGACCGACAGGGCGAGCCCGACGATCAAGCCCGCGGGCCGGTCGGAGAGCACACCGGCGAGCACGGGGCCAAGGCACTGGCCGACAGCGAAGGCGACCGTCAGCCCGGCGATCGCCGGGGTCCAGTGGTGCCGCTGGAGCGAGCGACGGGCGACTGCGGTGACCGCGGTGACAACCGACAGGAACGACCCCCCGAACAGGACCGCCGATCCCATGGCCGCCGCCGGTGATTTGGAGACGAGCGGCAGCAGCGCCCCGGCGCCGAGCACTCCCAGCACCAAGGCGGGCCCGCGTCCCGCACGCAGCCTGGCGATCGGCCTCGCCCAGGCGAAGGCACCGGCGATCGAGGCCGCCCCGAGCAGCACCCAGAAAACGGTGATCCCCGAAGGACCCATGCCCCGGCCTTTTAGGAATGCGACGATGAAGGTCATATAGGCGATGTAGCCAGCCCCGAACAGGCCGTAGGAGGCGAGGAGCGGTCCGAGGCGCCGGGCCGGCCAGCGCCTGTCGGCGACGGGCGGCGCCGGTGGCTCGGTGCTGGCTAGAGCGACAGGCGTCGCGACGGCAAAGGCCACGGCGCCGAGCCCCGCGAGTAGGACCCATCCCCATCGCCAGCCGTCTGTGAGGCTCGTGGCGGCAAGAAGGTATGGGATCGCAAGGCCCGACGCGACGATCGCCGCGCCGCCCCCGGCGAAGTAGATGCCGAGCAGCGTGGCTGCCCGATGGGGGGAGATCGCCGGAGCGGCCGCAGCGACGAGCCCGGCACCGGCGATGAAGGTGACCGCGCCAGAGGCCCCGACGACGGCGCGCAAGGCAACCAGTGCCACCGTGTTGGCGGTACCAGCCGTGGCGAGGAGTGCGAGCACGGTGACCCCGAGGCCGGCGACGAAGATCCGGCGTGTCCCGTAACGACGCGCGACCACCGCTGCCAGGAGCGCCCCCGCAAGGTACCCGAGGGCGTTCGCGGTGTTCATCGCACCCGCGGTGGCATAGGACCAGTGCAGATCGGCACGCATCGAGGGAAGCAACAGGGCATAGGCGAAGCGGGCGAGGCCGATCGCGACCGCGGGCCCGAGCGCCAAGCCGAAGGCGATCGCAAGCCCGCTCGGGGTACCGGAGGTCCGAACCGGCAAGAGTCGCTGCCAAGCTCGACGGGCGGAGACGGTCGGCATGGTTCCATCACAGCGCTTCCGCAGCGGCGCGGCCAGACGGAATCGGCGAACGGAACTTCCGAACTTCCAAACGCCGGTGCTGATGGGCTTACGGCGGTACGGCGTGGCATCGGAGGAGGAGGCCCAGACGCCCGGCGGGGATCGGTGGACTATGACACATGTCATACACGAGAGGTGAGCGATTCATATGTGAGATGTGAGCGATCGCACTACCGCTCGAGGACGCTCGTGCCCAAGCTCATCGTGTGGCTGTTGTCAGCGCCGAGACCGCCGGGATCAGGGCAACCGGGCTGACCAAGTCCTACGGCTCGGTGCACGCGGTCCGCGGGATCGACCTGGTGATCGCGCCGGGCGAGACTGTGGCTCTGCTCGGCCGAAACGGCGCCGGCAAGACGACGACCATCGACATGTTCCTCGGGCTCACCCGACCAGACGGCGGAACGGTCTTCGTCTTCGGAGCATCGCCAACGGATGCGGTGAGGTCCGGCTGGGTCGGCGCCATGCTCCAGAGCGGGTCGCTGCCCGATCACCTGAGGGTGCGCGAGCTGGTGACGCTCATGGCCTCGTACTACCCCCACCCGCTTCGTGTCGACGACGTGCTGGAGCAGACGGGCACCGCAGACATCGCACGACGCTGGACGAACAAGCTCTCGGGAGGTCAAGCACAGCGGGTGCGCCTTGCAGCTGCGCTCGTCTCCAACCCCGATCTCTTGGTCCTCGACGAGCCGACCGCAGGCATCGACGTGGAGGGACGGCGCGAGATCTGGCGGGCCATACGGGCGGTCGCAGAGCGAGGCAAGACGGTTCTCTTCGCCACCCACTACCTCGAAGAGGCCGACGCCAACGCAGACCGGATCGTGCTCCTCGCCCGGGGAGAGATCGTCGCCGACGGCGCGGCCACCGGGATCAAGGCGAAGGTCGGCTCGCGCACGGTCAGGGCGACGTTGCCTGGTGTCGAGCTCGCCGAGCTAAGGGCACTGCCGGGGGTGTTCGGCGCGGAGCGCAACGGGGAGGCGGTCACCCTGTCGTGCTGGGACACCGACGCCGCGCTCAGCGCGCTGTTCAGGGCGTTTCCGGGTGCCCGGGACGTCGAGGTCCGCGGGGCGAGCCTCGAAGAAGCGTTCCTCGAGCTCACCGGCGACGAGCACGACGATGTCCATGGCCAGAGCGAAACGTTTCTTCTCGACAAAGAGAGCTCCACGTGAGCGGGACGACCCACGTCCGCTACGAGATCCTCCGGTCGGCGCGCAATCCGCTGCTCATGGGAATCTCCTGGGTGTTGCCCCTCGTGGTCTTCTACGCGGTGGCATCAGAGCAGCGCCATACGCTGACCGACTGCCTTACGGCGCGAAACGGCCACGGGGTGACCGACTGCACCTCGTTCCCGCTCTACCTCATGACGGCGATGGCCGCCTACGGCGCCATGTGGGCGACCATCGCCCCGGGTGCCCGGATCGCTCGCGACCGGGGCAAGGGCTGGATCCGCCAGCTACGCACGACGCCGCTTCGAGCCCGGAGCGAGGTCGTGGCCAAGGTCCTCGCGTCCTACCTGGGCGCGTTGCCAGCCTTGGGCTTGCTGTACCTCGCCGGCGTGTCGCTCGGGGTG
>JAJYGW010000213.1 GCA_021790615.1 Actinomycetes bacterium
AGAGACCGAGCGCCTGCGCCCCCTCGCGCGGGAGGATCGGTACCTGGCCGAGCAGGTCACGGGGTGTGGCCGCAACGATCGGGATGATCATGATTGCGAGCACGAGACCGGAGGCGAGCAGACCCTCGCCGTTGCCGGTGTCCCCCCGGAAGGCGTCGAGCACGGGAATGTTCGGCATGTGGCGGGCGAGGAAGGGCGCAACGTCGTGGGCGAGGAAGGGGCCGAAGGTCAGGGCACCCCACAACCCGATGATGACGCTGGGGATCCCGGCGAGGAGCTCGAGGAAGAGGCTCACGCCTTGGGCCAGGGATCGCGGCAACCGCTCGGCGATGACGATGGCGGCACCGATCGCGATCGGCACCCCCACCACGATCGCGATCGCCGACGTCTCGAGGGTGCCGACGATGAGCGGCATCGCGCCGTACGCCGCACCGGGAGGGTGCGCCACCCCGCGTGTGGTGACGAGGTCGCCGTAGAAGTTGCCGGGCTTCCACGCGCTGCTCGTGAAGAACGACCAACGGTTGACGCGAATGGCGGGCCACGCCTCCAGCAGCAGGGTCACGAGGACGAAGCCGAGCGCGAGCAATGGGAGGACAGCGGCGACGCGCCCCCCGGTCACGAGAGCCGGCTCGGCGACCCGCGACGACCAACGGGTACGCGGAGCCGGCTCGCCGCCGGCGGCGGGAGCACTGCCTCGGCGGCGAGCCGGCATCCTGCGCATCAGCTGCCGATGCTCGCGATCTGGGCCTGCGAGAGCGCGACCACCGAGCCGGGCAGCGGCTGGAAGTGCACCTGGTCGAGGAACGACGCGGCGTTCCCTCCGGTGGAGGCGATCGCCCAGTCGAGGAACGCCTTCACCGCCTGGGCCGTGTCCCCCGTGAGGGACTTGCTGACGATGGCGTACTCGTAGTTGACGATCGGGTAGCCGTCCGTGGCGGGTCCGTTGATGAGCGAGATCGTCTCGTTCGCCGGTGTCTGGCTCGCGAAACCCGCAGCGTCGGCCTGGATGGTCGAGGCGGTGGGCAGCTCGTAGTTGCCGGCGCCGTTCTTGAGCTGGGCGTACCCGAGGCCCTTGGCGCTGGCCTGGTCGAGGAAGCTCACGCCGATGTACGCGACGCAACCGACCGTGCTGGCACAACCGCTGACCATCCCGCCGTTGCCGTTCTCGCCGAGCGCGCCCGCCACGCTGGGGAAGGAGACCGTCGTGCCGTAGCCGATGCTGCCCCAGTCAGCGGAGTCCTGCTTGGTGAGGTAGGACGTGAACAGGAAGGTGTCACCCGAGCCGTCCGAGCGGTGCAGCGGGACGACCGTGGTGCTCGGGAGCTGCACGCCCGGGTTGAGTGCGGCGATCGCCGGGTCGTTCCAGTGCGTGACCTTGCCGAGGTACATCGCGGCGAGAACGGTGCCGTCGAGCTTGAGGTGAGTGGACGCCAGGCCCGGCAGGTTGTAGTTGATCTGCTGCGCGGAGATGGCGAGCGGGATGTTGAGCAGCGCCGGGTTCTTGGCGACCTGGGCGGAGGACAGGTAGGCGTCCGACGCCCCGATGTCGACCGAACCGGCAGCCGCGTCGGCGATACCAGTCCCCGACCCGGTGCCCTGCGCGGTGACGGTGATGTTCGGGTACTGCTTCTGGTAGGCCGGGTCCCAGAGGTTGAACAGCGGGTAGAGCAGGGTGCTCCCCGTCTCGCTGATCGAGACCGTGCCGGACGGAGGCGACACTGTCGCCGCGACCGGGGCCGTGCTCGGCTTCGACGTCGGCGTTGACCCAGCGGTCGTCGAACCGCTGGACCCTCCACAGGCGGTCGCTCCCAGTGCGACCACCGCGAGGGCGGTGAGAGGAAGCAGGCGTCGCTTCCCGACCATGGCGTTGTTCCTTCCCTGGTGTACGGCACGGTTCGGAGTCCTTCTCCGCCGTGAGGGGTGCGGTCCCGTGCGGGTCACCCGATGCGCCCCGACACGTAGCTGGCCGTCTGCTCCTCGCGCGGGTTGTCGAACACCTGCGCGGTGTCGCCCACCTCGACGAGACGGCTCTGGTAGAAGAACGCGGTCCGCTGCGCGATCCGGCGGGCCTGCGCGAGGTTGTGGGTCACGACAATGACCGTGAGTGCGGGTGCCAGGGACCGGATGAGGTCCTCGACTGCGGCGGTCGACACGGGGTCGAGCGATGAGGTCGGCTCGTCGAGCAGGAGCACGTCCGGGCCGACGGCGAGCGCACGGGCCAGGCAGAGCAGCTGCTGCTGCCCGCCGGAGAGCCGGAACGGCGAGTCGCGGAGCCGACCGGCGACGGCGTCCCAGAGCCCCACCTCGCGCAGGCGGAGCTCGGCGATGCCGCGTGACTCGCGGCGGCCGGCGATGCGGTGCGCGCGCAGCCCCGACGTGACGTTGTCGAGGATGGACATGGGGAACGGGTTGGGCCGCTGGAAGAGCATCCCCACGCGCCGGCGCAACGCCATGGGCTGCACGTCCGGGTCCCAGAGACTGCGGCCGTCGAGGAGGACGTCCCCCGAATGGCGGAAGCCCGGGACCCGGTCGTTCATGCGGTTGAGCGAGCGCAGGAAGGTCGTCTTGCCAGAGCCGGTGGGACCGAGCAGCGCCGTGATCGTGCCTTGGGGGAACCCCAGGTGCACGTCCTCGAGGACCACGGTCGACCCGAAGCGAAGACTGAGACCCACCGCGCGGACGAGCGGGCGGCGGGCCTCGTGAACAGGGCTCGTGGACACCACCGCCGGTGCGGGCACGCTCCTGTCGACCTGGGTCACGCTGTCGCCACGGGACACCTGCCCCACCGGGACGTCGTGGTCCACCCCACGTCCTCGCATCACCCGTCCGCTCACACCGTCTGTGTAGACGGGCGCGGTGAACCCCCGATGAACGCGCGACGGCAGGACACGGGCGGCCTGGTCAAGCCTGCTTGGACCGGGCTTTGCCCGCCTTGACCGCGGTGTCCGCCCGCCCGCGAGCGGGCACGGGAGACCCTGCGCCCACGGCCGGAGCG
>JAJYGW010000157.1 GCA_021790615.1 Actinomycetes bacterium
GAAGACCGCCCGGTAGTTGAGATCGAGGACCGCGTCGAAAAGTGTGTCGGGAGCGTCCGCGACGGCTGAGCGCTGCACCATCGCACCTGCGTTGTTGACGAGGACGTCGATCGCGCCGAAGCTCGCTAGCACCTCGGCGACGAGATTCTCGGGCGCACCTGGCTTCGTGAGGTCTGCCTGGAATCCACGAGCGTCCGCGCCCGCCGCGCGCGCCCTCTCGACGACCCGCTCCGCTCCCTCGGCGTGCCGGTGGAAGTGCACCGCCACGCCTTGGGCTCCACTCGTGGCGAACGCGTGCACGATCGCGGCTCCGAGGCCGCTGCTCGCCCCGGTCACGAGGACGACCTTCCCTGCAAAGCTCACGTCCATCGCAACTCCTCACGGGAGGATCGCACGTCGGCGCCGTCGGGCGCCGGCTACCGGTTGTAGCGGGGGAAGGGACCGCGCAGCTCCCGCCAGACCACGTCCATCGCAGCGCACGTCGCCTCGTCGGGAGGAGGCCCGGTGGCCGCCGCCAGATCGACCTGCAGCTGCTCGAGGCTCGAGGCACCGAGGACGACTCCGTCGACGACCGGCTGGGCGAGCAGCCAGCGCAGGCTCAGCTCGACCAGCGAGAGCCCGGCTGGCTCCGATATCGCCGTCAGGCGCCCCACGGCGTCGTCCTGGGCCTGCGACCAGTACCGGTCACGGTAGTTGGGGCTCTCGGAGAAGCGCCCGGGCCGCGGCGACACGGCTCCGCGGTGCTTGCCGGTGAGCAGCCCGCCCGCCAGGGGGTTGTACACGAGAGTCGCCAGGCCGTAGGTTGCCGAGAGCTCCGTGTACTCCTCCTCGAGGCCACGACTGATCGGGTTGTACAGCTGCTGGCCTATCCGAGGTGGTGGCCACCCGCGATCCCCCGCCAGGTGGAGCATCTCGACGACCTGCCAGGCGGCGTAGTTGGAGAACCCGACGTGGCGAACCTTTCCGGCCTCGACGAGCTCTGACATCGCGCCCAGCGTGTCCGTTACTGGCACGGATCTGTCGGGAGAGTGCAGGTAGTACAGGTCGACGTGGTCCGTGCCCAGGCGCGCGAGGCTCTCGTCGATCGCGCGCCGGATCGCGGCCGCTCCGAGGCCGGCACCGTCTGGCGCGTCGTCCATCCGGTTGCGGACCTTGGTCGCGATGCTCACGTCGGAACGATGCGATCCGAGAGCTCTCGCCAGCATCTCCTCGGCAGCACCGTGGTTGTAGACGTTCGCCGTGTCGAAATGGTCGACGCCGGCCTCGAGCGCTGTCGCTACCATCGAGTCGGCTCCCGCCTGGTCCACCTGCGAACCGAACGTCATCGTGCCGAGCACGATCCTCGAGCTGACGAGGCCCGTCCCTCCTAGATCGCGTCGCTCCACGGCGTGCTCCCGTCCCTTCGCGCCGCGGCTACCAGCGAGCGACGATGTTCTCGTCGATGTGCTCGAAGCACAGGTCGTCCCCGAGCCCAGGCGCCTCTGGCATCTGGACGTTGCCGTGCTCGTCGATCGGGTCGACCGCGGAGTTGAGGTGCGGAGGTACGGCGTCGTAGTCGAAGTGCGGGTGCAGCAACCCCCGCTCGTACCAGCGGCCGTTCTCCATCGCACCGAGGATGGCAAGGTTTCCCGATCCGCCGCCGTGCACCTCGGCATCCATGTTGAACGCGTCGGCGAGATGGACGATCTTCATCGCCGGCGTGATGCCACCCGTGTCGTTGACCCCGACCCGGACGATGTCGCACGCACCCTGCGCGATCCACTCGGCCCGAGTGTGGACTCGACCGAACGCCGTCTCGGGGCCGATCACCGGGATCTCGAGCTGCTCGGCGAGCCAGCGGTAGGAGCTCGTCGAGGCTTCCTCCATCGGCTCCTCGTACCAGTAGTAGTCGAGCTGCTGGAGCGCTCGGCCGAGTGCAAGTGCCTGTGTCCTCGTGTACCAGTGATTGGCGTCGAGCATCAGCGGCACGTCGGGGCCGACCGCCTCGCGCACCGCCGCGCAGGCCCGGGCATCCATGTCCGGGTCGGGTGCACCGGGCACAGGTGGCATCCACGTGTGGAGCTTGACCGCCGAGTACCCGGTCGCGACGAGCGCCTCTGCGAAGCGCCCGTAGTCTTCGGGCGTGCGCAGCCCGCCCTCGATGTCGTCGCCGCACATCGTGCTCGCGTACGCAGGGACGGTGGAGCGTGCACCGCCGAGGAGCTGCCACACCGGCGCACCGAGCTTGCGCCCGGCAAGGTCCCACAGTGCCTGGTCGAGGTAGCCGATCGCCCGATCGGTGAGCTGGCCGCCACTCCCCCGCTGCATGCGGTAGAGACGGTTCCACACGCGCTCGCGCATGAACGGATCCTCGCCGATCACCACCTTGCGCACGAACCCGTCGAGGACCGACGGGCGGAGCGCCTCTCCGCTGCACAGGCAGTGCCCTTCGGCGCCGTCGCCGTCACGAACCGTGAGGAGCGCGTGCTCGGCTCTCCGCTCAGGACCTGGGTGGGTGTGACCGTCGGAGTCCTTCGTCGTCCAATCGAGAGTCGCGAACACGCGCACCTCGACCTGCTCGATCCTCGCGCCCATCGGCCGTCTTCCCCCTTCGCTCGACCAGTCCGACCCACGCTCGCCCGACGTCGCCGGGCACTCGAGCGACGGGAACCCGCCACGCGCCGCTCGTGGCGGCGGGCCCCCGTTGCACCACCTGTCGGAACTCCTACGACTTCACCAGATGCGATCACATATCTAGATACTGTTCGCATATGTAGACGACGGTATGTTACGCGTCGACGTCTGCTCTGTCAACGTGGTGCGACGACTCTTCTTGGACGCCGTGCATGCCGACGCGCGAGGCTGAGCCGATGGGATCCGAGAGCGACGACAGCGGGTTGCGCAGCGAGCGCTGGTGGGGGCCGGACGACCTGCGGAGCTTCGGGCACCGCTCACGGCTCCGCCAGCTCGGCTACACACCTGGGGACTTCATGGGCAAGCCCGTGAT
>JAJYGW010000381.1 GCA_021790615.1 Actinomycetes bacterium
GAGCGCGTCCGGAGAGAAGCTGGTCCGCTCCTCGACGGCCACCCGGATCTCGTCCTCCCAGTCGATCTCGTCGTACACGAACGTCACGAGCCCGGCCTCGAGCGCCGCCGCGGCGTCGAGCGGGTGACCGGACAGCGCCTTCAGCCGGGCGATCCTCGAGGGCTCGCCGAGGAAGCGCGCTTCGAGCCTCGTGAGGCCGTTGTCCATCTCGAGCCGGCCGAAGTTCATGCCCGTGAGGACGACCCGAGCCTCGGCCGGCTCGCCGTCTCCCTCGAAGGCGCCGTCGGCCATGTAGCTGCGGTCGGCTGCGAGCGCCAGTTCGAAGAGCGTGCCGGCGAAGCAGCTGTGGGGCTCCACCAGGGCGAACAGGCTCCGTCCGCTCGTCTCGAGCCGGCGGAGCACCCGCCGGAGGAGGCCGACGACCTCGTTGACGAACCAGTCGTCGCCATGTTCGACGAGGAGGTCGTCGAACGTCCGGACGAGGTCGGGATCACCTGAGCTGCGCAGCAGCCAGGTACCGCAGCTGGCTGCGTTGAACCGCAGCCAGAGAAGCGTGTCGTCGAGCTCGAGCGCCATGCGGAGCGGCCAGAAGTCCGCGCCCTCGGCCCTGGCCGCCCCCGGTTCGGGCGGGCACTCGTGCTCCGGTCCGGCGACCGTGATGTCGACCGTCCTCGCCGACGGGTCGACGGTCGCCCGGACAAAGCGGTGGGCGAGCACACCGTTCGTCCGGCTGGGGGCAAGGACGGGGAGCGCGACGCCGGGACCGGTGCCCCGCGGGGAGCTGTCAGCGGCGAGCTCGCCGGCGCGCCGGGCGACCGCTTCGGCAAAGGTGCTGCGCGGAGCGAGCTCGTCGACGAGTCCCCACTCGAGCGCCCTCGTGCCTCTCGTGCCCTCGGCGCGGGTGCACACGACGTCGGCGAGGTCACGACGGACCTTGCGCTTGTCGACGAGCCGCGTGAGCCCGCCGGTACCGGGAAGGACACCGAGCAGGGCCACTTCTGGGAGCGACACTGCCGCCGCATTGTCGTCGACGAGCAGGATGTGGTCGCTCGCCAGCGCCAGCTCGTAGCCACCGCCGGCGGCCGGCCCGTTGAGCGCAGCCAGGTAGCGCTGTCCGGAGTGGAGGCTCGCGTCCTCGATGCCGTTGCGCGTCTCGTTGGTGAACTTGCAGAAGTTCACCTTGAAGCCATGGGGGGACTGGGCGAGCATCTGGATGTTGGCGCCGGCCGAGAAGACGCGCTCCTTGGCGCTCGTGAGCACGACGACCCTCACCTCGGGATGCTCGAAGCGCAGGCGCTGGACGGCGTCATGCAGCTCGATGTCGACGCCGAGGTCGTAGGTGTTCATCTTGAGCTCGTAGCCCGGGCGCAGGCCGCTCCCCTCGTCGACGTCGAGGGCGAGCGTCGCCACCGGGCCGTCGAAGGAGAGATGCCAGTGACGGTAGCGGTCAGGGTGGGTGGCGAAGGTGATCTCGCCCTCGACAGGCTCCTCGGTCGCCAGGGCGTCCGCCGCCGGGGCTTCGCGGCTCACCCCCTGCTGCAAGGCGCCCATCGTCTCTGCTCCCTCCGGTGGTCTTGCGACCCACTTCGCGCCGGCTGCACAGGCCGTCGGTGAGCAATCATCCTACATAGTCTGAACGCCCGTCGAAATTGCATAGCATGGTGTCATGCCCGCGAGACGGCCGCCGGACGCGCGCCGAGCGCTGGCCAGTTGCGAGTGGGCGGACGAGAGTGGTGGTCGCCGTCGGCCGGCGGTGGCTGGAGCTCGCGGTCCACAGACGCTGCCCGTCCGGCGAGGACGGGTGCCGAGGTGAGCGCGGCTCGAGCCCGCCGCGAGGGGAGAACGCCGCGCGCCCGTACGCCCCGGCTCCCGGCGAGCCTCCCGCCGCTCCCGGGCGGCAACGGCATCGGCGAGGGGCCGTACGAGGACGGCGGGCCACCGTCCTGGCCCGTTTCGCTCGAGCCTGAACGCCGGTCTCTGCAGAGAAGCCAGAGCGCCCGCTCGCTCCTGCTCACCGTGCTCGGCGAGTACGTCCTGGCACGGGACGGCACCGCGTGGACCTCCACGCTCCTCGAGGCGCTCGCGCTCTTCGGCGTGGAGGACAAGGCGGCCCGCCAGGCCCTCGCCCGGGCGGCGAAGGCCGGGTGGCTCGAGAGCGAGCGCGTCGGGAGAGAAGCTCGGTGGCACCTCACGGACCGGGGCAGGGTCCTGCTCGCTGAGGGGTCGGCGCGGATCTACGCCTTCGACCCGACCCGTCAGGACTGGGACGGCAAGTGGTTGGTGCTCGTCATCTCCATACCCGAGGAGCGCCGCGCCGACCGGCACGTGCTGCGGACCCGGCTCGCCTGGGCCGGCTTCGGATCCCTCGGCCAAGGCGTGTGGCTCTCACCCGACACGAGGCGCCAGGTGGTCGTGAAGTCGATCTTCGAAGGTCTCGAGCCTCCGAGCCGTCTCGTGTGCTTCGTCGCCGAGCTCGGCGAGCTCGGCGACGCCGCCGGGGTCGTTCAGGACGCCTGGGATCTGGTGGAGCTCGAGCGACGGTACCGGGCCTTCATCACCGAGTTCGCCGCCGCTGCCGAGACCGACCCGTCACTCGCCTTCACGGTCAACACGCGCATCGTCCACGAGTGGAGGAAGTTCCCCTTCACCGACCCGGGACTGCCCACCTCGCTCCTGCCGCGCGACTGGCCCGGCCACCGCGCTCACGCGCTGTTCCAGCAGCTGCACAGCGAGCTGTCGACGCCGGCGTGCGCGTGGTTCGAGGAGAGGGGGACGCACAGGGCCGGTCACGCCGAGCGGCGCGGGGGGAGGCCGAAGGGTTCCTGAGGGCTGCGCGCGGGGGATTCAGAGCGCGGGTGGCGGCGGTGCCTCCTCAGGCAGGGCGAGTGCGCGCAGCTTGAAGCGCTGGATCTTCCCCGTCGCCGTCTTCGGCAGCTCGCCGGTCACCACGACACTGCGCGGCCGCTTGAAGGGTGCGAGGCGA
>JAJYGW010000122.1 GCA_021790615.1 Actinomycetes bacterium
GCCCGGCGACGTCCAGTTCGACGAGGAGTCGGGCGAGGGTGGGACGGTCACCGTCGACAGGGAGCGAGACCTAGCTCTCAGCGCGCAGGCTCTGGCAGCGGTCGAGGAGATCGACGACGCGCTCCGCAAGATCGAGCGCGGCACCTACGGGATCTGTGAGAGCTGCGGCGAGCTGATCCCGAGCGCCCGGCTGGAGGCGCTGCCGTACGCTCGGCTGTGCGTCGCGTGCAAGAGCGGAGGGCTGTCCCGACGTTGAGCGAGCGCGGCGACCCGGTCCTCGCCGGCCGTGGGCCCCGGCTCGCCGTCGTCCTCGCCGTCGCGGCTGTTGTTGTCGCCGCGGACCAGGTCACGACGACTCTGGCGCTCGAGAAGCTTGCCACCGGTCCCGTGCACGTCCTCGGGCCGTTGCGCCTCGAGCTCGCTTTCAACAGCGGCGTCGCCTTCTCGATCGGCAGCGGGCTCACGGCGCCCATCGTCCTCGTGGTGCTCGTCCTCGTGGTGCTCCTCGTGCAGCGAGCCCGGGGCGCGCCGAGCGTCGGGGAGGCCGTGGCGATCGGCCTCGTGCTCGGGGGGGCTCTCGGAAACCTCGCGGACCGGCTGTTCCGCACAGAAGGGGGTGCAGTCGTCGACTTCGTGCGCGTCGGGTTCTGGCCCACGTTCAACGTCGCCGACGCCTCGATCGTCGCCGGCGGAGTGCTCCTCGCGATCTCGTACTGGCGCCACCCCCGTCTCCACCACTCGGACGCGCCGCGTCGCCGGGCCGGTGCGCGTTGAGCACCGATGCAGGCGTCCCCGGCGGGACGGCTCGAGCGCCTCGGAGCGGTGCTGGTCTCCCCGTCACCTTGGTGCCGGCGAGCCTCGGGGGCGAGCGGGTCGACAGGGTCGTCGCGACCTTGACAGGGCTCGCCCGTGCCGAGGTCGCCCGCCTGGTCGCGAGCGGCGGCATCCGTCTCGACGGCGAGCGTGTCGTGAGCCGCCACCGCCACGTCGTGGCCGGGGAGATGCTCGAGATCGCGCTGGCCCACCCGCTCCTCACGGCGGGCGCAGTGCCGCTCCTCGCCGAGACGATCGATCTCTCGGTCGTCTACGAGGACGCCTCGATCGTCGTCGTCGACAAGCCTGCGGGGCTCGTCGTCCACCCGGGTGCCGGCCATGCGAGCGGCACGCTCGCGGCGGGCCTGCTCGCTCGCTACCCGGACCTCGCTGCAGCGGCCGCACGCGGCGCTGGTGAGCCCACGAGACCGGGGATCGTGCACCGCCTCGACAAGGACACGTCCGGCCTGCTCGTCGTGGCGCGCACGCCGGAGGCCTACACCGCACTCGTCGCCCAGCTTGCCACCCGCACGATGGGACGTCGCTACCGGGCTCTCGCAGTCGGGACCGTCGGACCAGACGAAGGTGCCATCGAGGCGCCGGTCGGCCGCTCGGAGAGGGACCCGACGCGCATGGCGGTGACCGTTCGCGGCCGGGATGCGCGAACGCGCTACCGGGTGCTCGCCCGCTTCACCGATCCGCTGCCCGCGACGCTGCTCGAGCTCGAGCTCGACACCGGACGGACGCACCAGATCCGGGTACATCTCGCTGCGATCGGCCACCCCGTGCTCGGCGACCCGCGCTACGGCGGGAAGCGCAAGGCTGCTCCTGCGGCTCGCCCGTTCCTCCACGCGGAGCACCTACGGCTCGTCCATCCGGCGACGGGCGAGGAGATCGGCTTCGACTCTCCGCTTCCAGCCGACCTCGTCGCGCTCCTCGACACCTTCGGCTAGGCACGCGCCCCGGCCGGCAAGAGCCGGCTGGCACCGTCAGGCGGCGGGGTGGAAGGCTCCTACCTCCGGCTGGTCTGCGAGGAAGCGCAGGGCGGACGCCTCGATGCTGCGTACCCTCCGCACCCCGATGCCGAGCGTCCGTGCCGTCGTCTCGAGCGAGGCGGGTGGCTCGCCGCCGAGGCCGAACCGCAGCCGTACGACGTCCCGATCCAGCTCGGGGAGCCGACCGATCGCGTCGTCGAGGCGTGCGACCGCCACTGCCTGAGCGACATCCTCGTCGACAGGAAGGTCGTCTCCTGCGAGAAGGTCGCCGAGCGTCGCCGTCGCCTCGCTCGCCACCGGCTGGTCGAGGCTGGCGACGACGCGGGGCAGGTGCGGCTGGGAGTCGTCACCGTCGCGCTCAGCCGCCGACTCCGCCGCGACGGCGTCCTCGGGCAGGCGGATCGCACGTCCCTTGGACTGCACGGCGCGCTGGAGCGACTGGCGGATCCACCACGTCGCGTACGTCGAGAACTTGAAGCCTCTTCGCCAGTCGAACTTCTCGACGGCGCGCATCAGCCCGAAAGTGCCTTCCTGCACGAGGTCGACGAGGTCGACGCCCCGTCCTTGGTAGCGGCGCGCCCAGTGGACGACGAGCCGGAGGTTGGCGGAGATCATCTCGTCGCGAGCGAGCGCGTCGCCTTCTGCGACGCGCTGCGCCAGCACGGTCTGCTCCTGCGCGCTGAGCAACGGGTACTTGCCGATGTCGTCGAGGAAAAGACGCATGAGGTCGGGTCCCGCCCCGGCCCGCTCTCTCGTGTCGTCTACGAATGTCGTGGTGGAGATGGCTTCCTCTCCTTCGTCCCGTCGTCCGCGGAACCCGCCGTGCGGGCACTTCCCTCGGACCGTTCTAAGGTTGCACTGCTCCTAACGCCTCGGCGGCCCTATGCATTCCACTCGACGCCCCGGCCCGGTCACCGTGGTCGGTCCTGGACGAGGACGGTCATGACCAGCGGGACAACTTCTCCACCTCCTCCCAGCTCCTTCCCGGACGGCATCCGGGCCGCCCGGGTTGAGCCACGGTCTGCGGCGCACGAGGCTCGTCGGGATCCGGGTCACGACGAGCACCGGCCGCGCAGCGTCGTGCTCGTCCGCCACGGCGCGACGGCTTGGAGCCGCAGCGGTCGCCATACGGGGCGGACGGACCTGCCGCTCGACGAAGGCGGGCGGATCCAG
>JAJYGW010000007.1 GCA_021790615.1 Actinomycetes bacterium
CTTCGCGCGCGCGTACGGCGCCCACACCAGCGAGCCGTAGCCCTGTGCGCTCGGCGGACCACCGAGCACGTTCAGATCTGGCGCGCCGAGTCGGTCGAGGGCTAGGCCTCCCGAGCGACTCGGATCGACGACGACGAACCGTCCCTGCGGGCCGACCATCCGCTCGAGAGCGGTCGCCAGCGGGTCGGGCCGGCGGAGCGCCGAGGCGTAGACCGGCGCGAGAGAGCTCTGGTCCGCGGTGAACAAGAGCGCGTCGGCGAGGGCGAGAGCGAGCATCAGGCGCGCTCTCCGACGCCCGGGGAGCAGACTGTGGCCGACCGAGAACGCGGCGGCGCCAGCTGCGAGGACCGCGGAGGTCGCAAGGTAGGGGGCGACACGAGCGACGCTCCAGTCGCCGACCGGCCCGCCTGCGATCGACCGGGCGATCTGGCGACCCCCGACGGCGACGACACCGAGCAGCGCGAGCACGGCTACGGGAGGCGCAGCGCCTGCTACTCCTTCCCAGCCAGGCCTCCTGCCGGGGCCTCGGCGCCCGGCTCGAAGAACGCCGTCCGCCCAGTGCGCGACGAGGATGGACGAAGCGAGGGCGTAGAGCACGAGAGCCCTGCTCGGCAGGCGGCTCGGCCCGATCACGGGGAGGTTCCGGGCGAGCAGGGACCACGGTGTGTGGCTGCCGAGGGCAGCGAGGAGCCCGATCCCGCCCACCAGGTACCAGATCCGCCACGCCCGTGCCTCGTCGCCCCGCCACTGAGCCGCCAGCGACGCGACGGCGACGAGGCTCAAGATGCCCGCGTACGCATCGACCTCGGCGAGGTTGTAGCTGCCGACGTAGCTGCGCAACCCGATAGGTCCACCTCCGAGCAGGTGGGGAGCGAGGAGCGTGAGCAACTGGCCGCCGTCGAGCGACCCTGCGCTCGCGAAGCCGTGAGCCACGTCGGCGCGCTGCGACGAGGCGACCGTCCGGGCGCCGGGGAGAACCTGCACCGCGGCGACGAGAGCGGCCACCGCCGCCGCGCACCCGAAGGCCAACGCGATGCGCATTCGCTCTCCCCGGGCGTGGAAGAGCAAGTGCCCGCCGTAGAGCATGGCGGCGACGAGGCAGTAGGCGGCCACCTCGGGGCTGCCTGCGAGGCCGACGCACCCTCCAGCTGCTGCGGCAAGGGCGATCCAGAGCACCCGATCGGCGCGCCGGCCGTGCGCGATGCGTTCGACGCCTACGAGCACCCAGGCGAGGGATGCTCCCGTCTCGACCACGTCGATGTGCACGGCCTGGGAGGTCAGGAACCCTCCGAGGCCGTAGGCGGCAGCGCCCAGTGCCGCCGCCAGCGGGCACAGCCGCCCGGAGCGCAGGAACGCGTAGATGCCGAGCGCGGCGCCGGCGAACGCGACAACGTCGGTGGCGACCCACGCTGCGAGCGGCGGGAGGAACGCGAAGAGCACGATCGCCGGGAAGGCCGCGCCGGCGTTGACGCCACCGAGCAAAGGAGCCCCCGACCAGTCGTAGGGGTTGTAGACAGGAAGCTGACCGTGGCGCAGGATCTCGCCGGCAAGGACGCGGAGCGGATAGTTCTGGATGACGTCGTCCCCGGTAAGGAGTGGGAATCCCGCGAGAGCGGGGACGACGAAAAGGACGAGCGGAGCGCCGACGAGCACGGCGATAGCGACCCGGTCTCCACGGCTCAGGCGACCCAGCCATGGTCGGGTGCGGCGCCCGCCACGACCGTCCATCGGTGAACCGTAGCCAACGCCCACGGATCGCACGTGTCCCGGGACGTACCGCCCTCGTCGGCGCACCCATTCGCGTGGCGCACGGGCAGCGGCAGCAGGTGCAGGTGGATAGGATCACGGCGTGCGTGTCGGCTGCCCCGAGTGGTTGTTGGCTGCCGGGGGGCGGACGTACGAGTGGCTGCTCACGCGTGTCGCGCACGTCGGGGAACAGGTGCAGCGCCGCCGTCGCTCGCAACCCGAGCTGGTCAAGACCCCCTACGTCGCGGGTGCGACGCGTCTGCGACCTCTGCTCCTGCGGCCCGCGTTGCTCGGCCTCCTCGCGTCGCTTGCCATCGTCGTGGGAGCCAGCCTGCCGAGCTCCCCGTTCACCTTGAAGAGCGTTCCCGGTGCCTGGTACTTCGGCGTGCCTGCCCAGCAGGTGGTCCCCGGAAGTCAGGCGCCGGGTCAAGGGCTGTTCCTGGGTGTCGTAGCGGTCTACGGGGGCATGATCCTCATGCTGCGGGTCTGGTACGACATCGTGCGGATCTGCAGCAAGCACCCTGGGATCCCGGTGAGCCGGCTCGTCCCGGTCTTCGCCGCGTGGGCGATGCCCCTGCTGTTCGTGGCACCGCTGTTCAGTCGCGACCTGTACAGCTATGCGGCCCAGGGCTGGATGATGAGCCACCACATAAACCCGTACACCTACGGGCCGTCGGTGGTGGGCCAAGGGCCTTTCGTGGGGCTCGTCGACACGATGTGGCAGAACGTCGGCTCTCCCTACGGCCCGGTCTTCCTCGAGGTGGCAGGCTGGATCGTCTCGCTCACCGGGCACAACGAGCTGATGTCGGTCGAAGGTCTCCGGTTGGTCGCGCTCCTCGGGACGGTCGCTTTCGCGTGGGCCGTACCGGTCATCGCCCGCTCGTTCGGGCGTGACGGGGCGACTGCGTTCGCTCTCGCCGCACTCAACCCGCTCGTGCTTCTCCACCTCGTCGGTGGCGGGCACAACGACGCGCTCATGCTCGGATTTCTCGTGCCGGCCTACGCTCTCGCGCGCCGAGGCCATCCGGTGGTCGGCATACTCGTCTGCGCAGTCGGAGCGGCGGTAAAGGTCCCGGCGCTCATCGGAGTTGTCTACATAGGCTGGGAATGGGCGGGTCCCGGCCGGAGCGTCCGCCAGCGCGTCCGCCCGGTGGCCGCCGCACTCGCGATGTCGCTCGCCGTCATGGGGGTGCTCTCGGAAGCGGCTGGTCTCGGATGGGGCTGGATATCCG
>JAJYGW010000240.1 GCA_021790615.1 Actinomycetes bacterium
TCGAGCGCAACAACGGGATCTACGGCGGCTGCTGGTGCATCGCGTTCCACACGGCCTACCAACGCCGGGTGAGCGACCCGAAGACGCTGAAGGAGGAGCTGGTGCGGTCAGATCGGGCGCATGCCGCGCTCGTTTTCGACGAGGACGGCCACGCACAGGGCTGGGCGCAGTACGGCAGCCCGGACGAGCTCGACCTCAAGCACCTTCGCGAGTACTCGAAGGATCCGCCTCCGCCCGCCCGCTGGCGGATCGCCTGCATCTTCGTCGACAAGGGTCACCGCGGCCAGGGGATTGCCCGGGTCGCCCTCACGGGCGCGCTCTCGCAGATCGCCGCCGCCGGCGGCGGTCTCGTGGAGGCCATCCCGGAGACGGTGACCGGCCGGGAGGCCCAGGGACGGTTCCTGTTCAGTGCGACGGCCGAGTTGTTCGAGGAGCTCGGCTTCTCACGGGTGCGCCAGGTCGGGAAGCACGCGTGGATCGTGAACAGGACGATCGAGCCGATCGAGCGGGGCGAGCCGTAGTGCTCAGAGGTGAGCGAGCATCGACTGGCAGGAGCTCACGTCGACACCCGCCGACGGTTCCACCTCGAGGCTCGTCACGGTGCCGTCCTCGATGACCGCCGCGTAGCGCTGCGAGCGGACGCCGAGCCCGGCAACCGACAGGTCGACGTCGAGCCCCATCGCCTGCGCGAACTCACCGTTCCCGTCGGCCAGCATGAGGATCTTGTCACCGACGCTCTGGGAGTCGGCCCACGCCTGCATCACCCACGGATCGTTCACCGCAACGCACGCGACCGTGTCGACGCCCTTCTCCTTCAGCTCGTCGAAGCCCTGCACGTAGCCGGGCAGGTGGATCTTCGAGCAGCCGGGGGTGAACGCCCCGGGCACGGCGAACAGGACGACCTTTCCAGCGCCGAGGGCCTCGGCGGTGCGGACCGGCTTCGGGCCGTCCGTGCTCATCGTGCTGATCTCGACATCAGGGATCTTGTCTCCGACTGCGATGGCCATCGTGTGCTCCTCCCTCAGACTGCGAACTGATCGGACGCTAGTGGCAGGAGCGGGGACTTCTGCCCGTTGGGATTCGACCGTCGACCCGGCGGCCCCGCCGCCGGGCGTGGCGCTGTGGTGACCGGCGGCGCGACCGGGCACTACGTCGTCCCACCCGGCATCCACAAGATCAAGCACGTCATAATCATCGAGCAGGAGAACCGTTCCTTCGACAGCTACTTCGGCACGTTCCCGGGTGCCGAGGGCATCCCGATGAAGGACGGGGTGCCCACCGTGTGCGTGCCGAAGCCGGCCGGCGGGTGCGAGCGGCCGTACCACGACACGGCAGACGTCAACGGCGGAGGCCCGCACAACGCGGGTGCTGCGCTCGAGGATGTGAACGGCGGGAAGATGGACGGCTTCATCCGGACTGCCTCGAGCGGCAGGAAGGGGTGCGGCCGCCTGACCGTCAACCCAGCATGTGCCCCGAACGCGGCGCCGGACGTCATGGGCTACCACACGGCTGCGGAGGTCCCGAACTACTGGACCTACGCGAGGGACTTCGTGCTCGACGATCACATGTTCGAGCCGGTGCGGTCGTGGTCGCTTCGCCTACTTCACCGGCAGGGGACCTTGTAACGGGTGCACCGCAATAGCGCCCGGCGTGTAGGCGAGGCTCTCGGCCCGAGAACGTGACCACCCGTTCGACCGGTTGGCGCGGGCGTGCTCAGCCGCGGAAGTCCGGGCGATCGAGGACGCGAAGCCAGGTCCCGTCGGGTTGGCGGCGCGCGACCTGAGCCCTCGCTCCTGCCTCGTCTCGCGCGGCGCTGGCCGTGAGGGCGAGGTCTCCGAGCTGGAGCGTGGTCAGAGGCGCCGCGGCTTGGAAGTGCGGTCGGTCCGCCACCATCGCCTCGTAGAGCGACTGGATCGCCGCCCGCCCGACGGTGAGCTGACCGGGCGGGAAGGCGATGACGGCGTCGGGCTCGTTCAACGGTGAGAGCCGTCCTCTTGACGTCGGCTAACTGTGTTAGCTTCGTTCAGCTAACACAGTTAGCTCAGCACCCGCATCACCACGCCACCACCGGAGGAACGACATGGACACGACGCCGTCACCACGCCACTACCGCGCTCCGGGGTGGTTCACGAGGAACGTCTTCAACAACGCCGTCGCCGGCCTGACCCGGCTCGGGATCAGCGTCTGGGGAAGCCGGGTCCTCGAGGTGAAGGGCCGAAAGACCGGCGAGCCCAGCCGGACTCCGGTGAACCTGCTCACCCTCGGCGATGCGCAGTACCTCGTCTCACCTCGCGGCGACGGGCAGTGGGTCCGCAACGTGCGCGCCGGCGGTGGCCAACTGGATCTCCTCCTCGGTCGCCGCCGCACGCACTACGTCGCGCAGGAGCTCGAGGACCCGGCAAAGATCCCCGTGCTGCGCGCATACCTGAAGCGTTGGAAGGCAGAGGTCGGCGTCTTCTTCGACGGTGTCGGCCCAGAGGCGGCCGACGAGGAGATCGCCGCCATCGCACCGCGGCACCCCGTGTTCTTGCTGACGCAACGGTGACGGTCGCACCGGCCCTCACAGAGCGCTCGACGAGGGCGGCGGAGATCGTGAGCGTGGGTCGGCGCATCCTCGAGGAGGAGGGTGCCGATGCCCTCACGATGCGCCGCTTGGCCGCTGCAGTCGGCATGCAGGCGCCGTCGCTCTACAAGCACTTCGGGACAAAACGAGCCGTCGAAGCCGCCCTCATCGAACACGGTCTGCTCGAGCTCGGCACGGCACTGCACACCGCAGTGAGCGGCGGTGCCAGGCGTGGCGGGGGCCCCGTCCGGCGGTTGCTCACGGCGTACCGAGCCGCCGCCTTCGCCAACCCCGCTCTCTACCGGCTCGCGACGGCCGGACCGCTTCCCCGCGAGGACCTTGCCCCCGGCCTCGAGGACTGGGCGGGAGAGCCCTTCTTCCTCGCCACCGGTGACCCCTCGCGCGCGC
>JAJYGW010000127.1 GCA_021790615.1 Actinomycetes bacterium
CTTCTTCGACCAGGACCTTGCCTAAGGGGACGTGCTCCCCTCGCCGCGCAGATGCCCCGGCCGTGCAGGAGAAGAGAAGCCACCGTGCAGGGAAGGGAGGTACAGGTGGACCCGTTCGTGGTGCACGTGGCCAGGCTGCGCAAGGTGGCCGGCACTCGATGGCTCGAGCAGCGTCGTGGGCCGGTGGACCCCGAAGGGGTCATCGTCGCACGCTCACCCGCTGACAGCTCGGTCCCCGAGGGAGCCGAAGCCGTCTGCGAGGTGGCGCTCGAGTCGTTCGCTGGCGGCGTGATGGTGACGGGCACCGTGACGGCCCCGTGGAGGGGCATGTGCCGCCGCTGTGCCTCGCCCGTCGAAGGCGTGCTCCGCATCCCGGTCCGTGAGCGGTTCAGCGACGCCGGCACCGCCGATGGGCGCGACCATGGCGACGACGAGGCGTACCCGATCGTGGGGGACGAGCTCGACCTCGGGCCGATGGTGCGCGACGCCGTGATCCTGGAGCTGCCCCTCGCTCCGCTCTGCAGGGAGGACTGCCGGGGGCTTTGCCCCTACTGCGGCTGCGACCGCAACGAGGAGCTCTGCGCCTGTGAGGCGCCCCGGGATCCTCGGTGGGCTAACCTCGACGTGCTCCGGTCGGCCCAGTAGCCTACGCGCGGCCGTCGGGCCGGCGTTCCTTCTGCCATCCGACGGAGCGAGCCGTTCCGGGAGAGCCCCGGGGCAGGAGCTCGCCGGCCGAGGTGGCCGGCGCGGACCTGGAGTGCACTGACGATGGCCGTCCCGAAGAAGAAGACATCGAAGGCCAAGGGCCGCAGTCGACGCGCCGCGAACTGGCGCCTCGATCCGCCCCCGCGCAGCATCTGTCCCCACTGCCACCAGGCCAAGGTGCCGCACGTGGTGTGCCCGAGCTGCGGGTGGTACAAGGGGCGCCAGGCGGTCGAGGTCGACTGACGTGGCTCGCCGCCGCGCCGGCTCGGGGGAGCCGGATGCGCCCGGGACGCCGCTCTCCTCGCTGCCCGTCGCCGTCGACGCGATGGGTGGTGACAAGGCACCCGCCGAGATCGTCACCGGTGCCAGGAAGGCCGCCGAGGAGGGGATCCCGGTCCTCCTGGTGGGCGTGCCGGAGCTGATGGGCGACACCGGCGGCCTCCCGGTGGTCGAGTGCAGCGAGGTCATCGGCATGGACGAGGACCCTGCGCAGTCCGTCCGCCGTAAGAAAGACTCGTCGCTGGTGCGCACGGCCGAGCTGGTCCGTGACGGCGCAGCTTCGGCGATGGTGAGCGCCGGCAACACGGGAGCCACCATGGCCTCGGCGCTCCTGCGCATGGGGCGTCTGCCCGGCGTCGTCCGCCCCTGCATCGCGACCCCGCTGCCTCGTCTCGGGCGGGAGCCCGCGGTGCTGGTCGACGCTGGAGCGAACGCCGAGTGCACGAGCGCCATGCTCGTGCAGTTCGCGCAGATGGGTGCCGCCTACGCAGCGGCCCGCTACGGCATCGGCGACCCGTCGGTGGCATTGCTGTCGATCGGTGAGGAGCCGAGCAAGGGGACGCCACTCGTCAAAGAGACCCACGGGCTCCTCGCCGGCGGCGCCGGCGTCCGCTTCATCGGCAACGTCGAGGGCAGGGACCTCCTCCCGAGCGCGGCGGACGTGGTCGTCACGGACGGGTTCACCGGGAACGTGACGCTCAAGGCGCTGGAGGGTTCGCTGCGCTTCATCGTCCAGACGCTCTTCGGGGTGTTCTCCACGGACGCGCAGACCAGGGCAGCGTCCGAGGTGCTCCTTCCCCACCTCCTGCCGATCGCCTCGGCACTCGATCCCGAGAACACCGGAGGGGCGATGCTCCTCGGCGTCGACGGCATCTGCGTGATCAGCCACGGCTCGTCCAGCGCCACCGCCGTGCACAACGCCGTCCGCGTCGCGCGCGACCTGGCGCGGTCGGATCTCACGGGGCTGCTGGCGACCGCGGTGGGGCGCACCCGTGGGAAGACGCCCGGAAGCAGCGCCGATCCTGGCATACTCAGGTCTCGGGAGCATCCCCGCGCCCATTCGCCGACCAGGAGCCACGGTGCCAGCTGAGACCCACATCGAGCGTGGTCCCCTCGACCGCCAGGCGGTGTTCGAGCTGATCAGGGACCAGCTCGCCGACATCCTCGAGACGGATCCGGCACGCATCACCGAGGGCTCGTCGTTCGCCGAGGACCTCGATGCGGACTCCCTCGCCCTCATCGAGCTGGTCGAGGCGCTCGAGGAGGAGCTCGGGGAGCGTTCCGTGGGCTTTCGGATCGACGACGAGGATCTGGAGGACCTGCGTACCGTCCGTGACGCCGTCGACTATGTCGTCGCGAAGCTCGGAGAGAGCTGACCGGCCCCACGTGGAGGGGATGAGCGACGGCGCCGTGCGGCTCGCGGAGCGTCTCGGGTACGAGCTCACGGCCTCCTCGCTGCTCCAGCAAGCCCTCTCGCACCGGAGCTGGTGCGCCGAACGGGGCGGCGCACCGTCCAACGAGCGGCTCGAATTCCTTGGCGACGCGGTCCTCGGCCTGGTCGTCGCGGAGTACGGCTACCGCCGCTTTCCCGAGATGCCCGAGGGGGAGCTCGCCAAGGTGCGAGCGGCCGTGGTCAACGCGCGTGTGCTCGCGGAGGTGGCCGACGAGCTCGACATCGGCGACGCCCTCCTGCTCGGCAAGGGCGAGGAGGCCTCAGGCGGCCGCACCAAGCCGTCGATCCTGGCCGACGCGCTCGAGGCGGTGATCGGAGCCCTCTACCTCGAAGCAGGATGGAACCCCGCCGAGCAGATGATCCTCGAGCTCCTCGGGCCTCGCATCGAGCTGGCGGCGGCCGAGCCGGACGACTTCGACCAGAAGGGGCTCCTCCAGGAGCTCACCGTGCGTCAGGGCGAGGGCGTCCCCCGCTACGTCGTGGTCGGCAGCGGGCCCGACCACGACCGGCAGTTCGAGGCGGCGGTGTT
>JAJYGW010000283.1 GCA_021790615.1 Actinomycetes bacterium
CGCTCGCCCCGGTCGAGGGCGTCGAGGACCTTCCGCTCGGTGCGCCGAGGATCCTGGCGGGGCTCGAGGGTGACCCGCTCGGCGGGGCGGGACCCGTTCGCCGGCGCTTCCGGCCCCCGGCTCGGTACCGGAGCTGCGCCCGGCCCATCGCCGCCGAGTTCCGGACGGCCGACCCGGCTCGGTACCGGTGGCGCGCCGGACCCATCGCCGCCGAGCTCCGGACGGCCGACCCGGCTCGGTACCGGAGGAGCGCCCGGCCGATCGCCGCCGAGTTCTGGGCGGCCGACCCGGCTCGGTACCGGTGGCGCGCCGGACCCATCGCCGCCGAGCTCCGGACGGCCGACCCGGCTCGGGATCTCGGGGACCGCGGGAAGCCCGAGCGCGTGGGCGTACTCGGCGGTGTCGACGAACACTCCGTAGCTGTCGTTCCCCATGTAGTGCACGATGCCGGCGATACCGCCGAGGAAGGCGAGCCCGCCGAACTTGGCCGCAAACGCTTCTTCGCTCGCAACGGCATCCTCGAGACGCCGGATCCGGCCGTGCGGCGCGTACTTCGCCTCCTGTTGGGCGACCACGCGATGGATCTCCGGATCGGGGCTCGCACGCAGCTCGGCCACGATGGCCCTCGCCTGCTCGAGCGTGGGCCGGTCCGTGCCCCCGAACGGCCGGAGCACGCGATCGACCCGGAGGATCTCGGCGGTCATCTTGGTGTTGTCGAACTGCCTCGACGGGTCCCCGCCCTGCACGCCCTCGACGGGCTTGCGCGCCCGAACCCACGCCGCGAAGATCGAGCGTCGGCGCGGGTCGCTCTCGTAGTCGTACAACGGAAGGATCTGGGGACGCCGAGCCGGCGCCTCCGGCGCCTTCTCCCCCATGACCCGACCACGACTCGGCGCGCTCACGACGAGCGCCGAGGGGTCCAGCCCGGAGGAGGGTCCTCGCCGCACGCCCTTGTTGCGCCGAAACGGATTCCAGCGCTGGACCGAGAGCCCGTCGGCAGGACTCCCGCGCAGCGGGGCCGCCCGCAGCGCGGCCACCGTCGCACGGTTGCCCGCACGCCGCTGGAGTGCGAGCACCCGCTCGCTCGACGGGGCAAGGCCGACGCTCCCGTCCCGGCGAGCCGCCCCAGCCGATCGACGATCTGGCGAAACACGCCTGACGACCTGTCGCACCGTCACCTCCTCAGCGTGCGAGCCCATGGCAGTTGGCCTGCGGCGGACGAGACGTTACCACGGGCCCTCGGCAGGGCTCGGGGCTCGGCTGCCGCCGGGGAGCCCGGCTGGTCAGGGCGCGACCGGCCCGCTCCCGCTGTTCGCTCCCCGGCGGATGAACGGTGCAACGAGCATCCCGGCGAAGGCGACGCCGGCGCCCACGATCATCGCGACGTGGAAGCCGGACATGAAGGCCGCGTGGCTGCCCTCGGTGATCGCGGCGGCGAGCGGGGCGGGCGTGTGGGCCGGAACCGGGGCGAAGCCCTGGGCGACGATCTCCTTCGCGGCGAGGAACTTCGGCGCGAGCGCCGCGGGCACGCCGGCACCCGTCAGCTTGTCCACGAGCACCGTCCCGACGCGGGTTGCCAGGACCGAGCCGAGCACGGACGAGCCGAGCACGCCCCCGAGCTGCACTGCAGTCGACTGGATGCCACCGGCGAGGCCCGCGTCGTCGACGGGGGTGTTGCCGACGATGGCATCGGTCGAGGCGACGACGACGAGCCCGATCCCGAGCCCGAGGCCGACGAGGGGCGGCCAGAGGTAGAGGTAGGGCGAGTGCACCTCGAGCTGGGTGAGGAACGCCAGGGAGGCCGTGACTGCGCCGAGCCCGACGGCGATCGGGACCCGGGGACCGAACTTCCCGGTGAGCCACGCCCCGAGGGGACTCGAGACGACGAACAGCGTGGTGAGCGGGAGGGTCCGCACGCCCGCCTCCACCGGGGAGTAGCCGAAGACGCTCTGGAGATAGAGGCTCACGAAGAACAGCACCCCGAACAGCGCGAAGAAGTTGAGCAGCACCGTGAGGGTGCCGAGTGAGACCGACCGGTCCCGGAAGAGGCGAAGCGGCACGAGCGGGTGCTCGACACGCGATTCGACCAGGGCGAACAGCGCGCCGATCACCACCGATGCACCGAGGAGGGAGAGGGTCTTCGGACTCCCCCACCCCCAGGTCTGGGCCTTGATGACCCCGAAGACGAGCGAGAACAGGCTGAGCGCCAGCGTGGCGAGCCCAGCGAGGTCGAAGCGATGCCGGCTGGACTCCCGGCTCTCGGCGAGCACCGCGAGCCCGAGGACCAGCCCGAGCGCGCCCACCGGGACGTTCAGGTAGAAGACGCTCTGCCAGGAGATGTGCTCGACGAGGAGGCCGCCCACGATCGGCCCGGCGGCGATCGCAACGGCGGAGCTGCCCCCCCAGATCCCGACGGCGGCGTTCAGCTTCTCGGCGGGGAAGGCGCTGCGCAGCAGGGCCAGCGTGTTCGGGAGGAGGAGCGCCCCGGCCAGGCCCTGGAGGGTGCGGAAGGCAATGACTCCCGAGATCGACCCGGCGAGGCCGACCGCCGCGGAGAAGCCGGCGAAGCCGACGACACCGACGAGGTAGGTGAGCCGTCGCCCGAAGCGGTCCCCGAGCCGACCGCCGAGGACGAGCCCGACGGCCAGCGCGAGCAGGTACGCGTTCGTCACCCACTGCAGGTCGGGCAGCGAGGCGTGCAGGCCTCGGGCGATGTAGGGGTTCGCGATCGCGACGACGGTGCCGTCGAGACCGACCATGATCACCCCGAAGGCGACCGCCGCGAGCGTGAGCCAGGGGTTGCCCCGCCGGCCCCCGGAGCCGCGGGTCCCGGGTCCGCCGGGCTCACGAGGTACCTCCGGACGACGTGTCGTCGCGACCGTCTCGATGACGGGTGTGGACATGGCTCCTCCTCAGCGGTGTCCCGCCCCTGGCGGTGGACCGCCTCGACTTTGTTGGCACCAGG